>JAURDB010000079.1 GCA_030828175.1 Flavobacteriales bacterium | reverse complement strand
AAGGTCTCTTCCAGACCGCCGCGCGCCATGATGTCTTCCAAGGGGGCGTCTTCGATGATGCGGCCCTGCTTGATCATGATGACGCGGTCACACATGGCTTCGACCTCCTGCATGATGTGTGTCGACAGGATGACCGTGCGGTTTTCTCCAAACGAACGAATGAGGGTTCGGATGTCTTTGAGCTGCAGGGGGTCGAGGCCAGAGGTCGGCTCGTCCAGAATCAGGAGCTCTGGGTCGTGGAGGATGGCCTGGGCCAGACCGACGCGCTGTTTGTAGCCCTTGGAAAGGGCGGCGATGGTTTTGTGCGCTTCGGGCGTGAGGCCGACTTTTTCGATGATGCCCTCTACTTTTTGGGCGCGCTCGGTGCGGCCCTTCGTTCCGTGAAGGTCAGCGATGAAGTCGAGGAACTCCCGCACGTACATCTCTCGGTAGAGCGGATTCTGCTCCGGCAGGTAGCCCATGCGGGATCGGAGTGCGTCGCCGCCTTCGCGCACATCTTGGCCATCGAAATGAACCGAGCCACTGTCGATGGGGAGGTAGCCGAGAATGGACCGCATCAGCGTCGATTTCCCCGCGCCGTTGGGGCCGAGCAGGCCGACCACTTGGCCGCGTGGAATCTCCAGTGACACGCCGTCAAGGGCCTTTTGCGGGCCGAATGTCTTCGTGATGTTGCGAACCTCCAGAAGCATGCCTGCAAGGTAGGACGCGCATGAGCGAACTTGCACCCGTGGAGGATAGCTTCCAGGGTACGGTTTTCAGGTCCACGGGAAAGTGGGCGGACGTTCAGGCGGCCGATGGACGGCGCGTGGAGTGTCGGTTGCGCGGCAAGTTTCGCATGGAGGGACTGCGGACGACGAATCCGCTGGCCGTGGGAGACCATGTGACATGGATTGAAGAAGAGGACGGAACGGGTGTCATCACCGAAATCGCGCCGCGCCGCAACCGCATCATCCGGCGCAGTGTCAACCTCAGCCACGAGGCACATGTGGTGGCGGCCAACCTCGACCGCGCTTGGCTTGTCGTGACCCTCGTGGAGCCCGCGACCAGCAGTGGCTTCGTGGACCGCTTCCTGGTGACGGCCGAGGCCTACGGGGTGCCGACGACGCTGCTGTTCAACAAGGTCGACGTGCTGCTCCAACTCGGCGAGGAGGCCGAGGAACTGCTGGCCTCGTGGATGGCGATGTACAGTGAGGCAGGCTACGAATGCCTGCCGATTTCCGCAACCGAAGGCATCGGCCTGGAGGAGGTGCGGGAGCGCATGAAGGGCGGGATCCACCTGGTGAGTGGCCACAGCGGGGTGGGCAAATCGACGCTGCTCAACGCGTTGATTCCCGGTTTGGACCAAAAGACGGCCGAGGTGTCGGACGTCCATAACAAGGGGGTGCATACCACGACTTTCGCCGAGATGTTTCCCTTGCCGGAATCGAGCGGATTCATCATCGATACCCCCGGTATCAAAGGGTTCGGGTTGGTGCGTATGGAGAAGGAAACCTTGCACCATCACTTCCCTGAGATGTTTCGGCTGCTGCCGGAGTGCAAATTCCACAATTGCCGGCACCTGGATGAACCGGGGTGTGCCGTAGTGAGGGCTTTGGAGACTGGAGAGGTGGATGACGAGCGGTACCGCAACTACCGGAACATGGTAGAGGAGTTTGACGAGGGCCCGTATCGCGCCGGTGGTCAACGCGGTGGATCGGCTGGCATCTGAACCGGATTGGGTCAGTCGGCTTCGGGGATGCGTGTGGCGATGAGGCCCCCGACGCGCAGGATGGGACCGTTGTATGTGAGTGGACGTCCGGTGACGATGTCGCGGACAGCGAGTCCTTGGGCGCGGAAGAGGGCGTCTCCTGCGGCGCAGTCCCATTCGTAGTAGCCCGTGGAGCGGGCGTGGATGTCGGCCTTTCCTTCGGCGACCAAGCAGAATTTATGGGCGCCGCTCACGGGCCGCATCCGCACTTGCGTGGGGTCCACGGTGCCGGCTACGAGGTCGTTGAGGGTGCCGCCCTCGTTCCAGCTGATCAGCAGATCGTAGGGTGGGGCGATGTCGTCGTCGCTGCGGATGGGTTTGGCGGGGCGGGCGGCATCGTCGATGCGGGCCTTCCAGGTGCCGAGGTCTCGGCCGCCGAAGTAAACAGTGTCGCGGTCAGGCACTGCCACGATGCCGAGGACCGGCAGCCATTCGTGGCCATCGGATTCGAGGAGGGCGACGTTGATGGCATAGCCGGAGCGCATGCGGATGAAGGACCCCGTGCCGTCCAAAGGGTCGACCAGCCACATGCGCGGCCAAGTGCGGCGTTCTGCGTGGGGTGTGCGGCCACCTTCCTCACTGATCACGGGAATACCGAGGCTGGAGAGTCCAGAGGTGATGATTTCGTGGCTGGCATGGTCCGCATTGGTGACAGGTGATCCATCGCCTTTGTATTGGACCTGTAGTTCCGTATGGGACAACCGAGCGAGTTCGGCCGCGGCCGTGCGCACCACGGAAAGGGCGTGATCCATTGTGGCCTTGAGGTCGATGGGGTCGCTTGAAAGCAGGGCTTCAGCCATTTTGCAAAGGTAATCTTGGTGTTCTTGGGACGGCTGCGTTGTTCGTTCTTCAGTGGGGGTTGAACATTTGGATTGACTGCATAGTTTTGATGCTGTCCGCAGGGGTGCCGCAAGGCTGAGATCATACCCTCGAACCTGCCCGGGTCATGCCGGGAAGGAAGCGAACGCCGCAGGCGCGGTAGGGTCCGTCGAACGGATTCCTGTGGGGCAAACAACGATTCACCATGCGCCACACGCTTTTCATTTTCGCATGCTTCTTGCCGGCTATGTTCTTGGGCCAAGAAGTCAAACCTGCCGCCGACACCCTCGCCCAACAGGCCTTGGACGATCGGCCATTCCGGTTCCTCGACGCTGCTGCCGTGACCGCCGTTCGGGTGGCGGAAAGGGCCCCTTTTGCTGCCGAAACGCCCGAGGCAGAGGAGATTGCTGACCGCAATACCGGCCAGGATTTGCCTTACATCCTGCGGTACACCCCATCGGTGGTAGTAACCTCCGACGCGGGCGCGGGTGTAGGCTATACCGGGCTGCGCATCCGAGGCACGGATGCGACCCGCATCAACGTCACGCTCAATGGAATTCCCGTCAATGACAGCGAGTCGCAGGCCGTTTTTTGGGTCAATATGCCGGATTTGGCGAGCGGTACCGATGACATACAGGTCCAGCGGGGTGTGGGTACTTCCACCCTCGGTGCGGGGGCCTTCGGGGCGACCATTTCGCTCAATACACTCGACGTGTCCGATGCGGCGGGCGGCAGCATGATGGTGGGGGGCGGCAGCTTCGGCACCTTTAGAACCAACCTTGCCTGGAACACGGGCCGCAGCGCGAGCGGATGGGCCGCCGAGGGCCGCATCAGCACGGTGCAGAGTGACGGCTGGGTGGACCGCGCCGCCAGCGATCTGAGCGGTTTTCAATTGGCGCTGAACCGCATTTGGGACAGCGGCAAGATGACCTACACGATCCTGAGCGGCCGAGAGCGGACCTACCAGAGTTGGTGGGGCGTGCCCGAGGTGGCGTTGAACGGGGATGCCGATGCCATTCAGGCATGGGGCGAGGCCAATGACTATTCGCAGGAGCAGATCGACGATCTGGTGGAACTGGGACCGCGGGCGAATTACTACACCTATGCTGATGAGGTGGACAACTATGGCCAGGACCACCAGCAGCTTCACTTGGAGCAGTTGGTCGGCAACTGGCGGCTTTCAGCGACCGGTCACTTTACGCATGGCGAAGGGTATTTCGAGCAGTTCCGCGCCGATGACGACTTGGCTGGCTACAACCTGCCCGAGGTGGTGCAGGGCAGCGATACGGTGCGCTCTACCGACCTCGTGCGCAGGCGTTGGTTGGACAATGATTTCTACGGAGTCATGTTGGGGGCGGAGCGGCGCTGGATGCGGGCACGGTTGACGTTGGGCGGCGCTTGGAACCGCTATGATGGTGACCATTTTGGCGAGGTGATCTGGGCGCGGAATGCTTCGGTGGCGCCGGGTCCTGACTACCGCTACTACGACGGCACGGGCATCAAGACTGACCACAACGCCTTTGCCCGTTTCTATCAGAGGACCAGGGACGGCAGGCTCCAGGCGCAGGTCGAGATGCAGTACCGCGGTGTGCGCTATCAAGCCGATGGAACCGACAATGACCAGCAGGTGATCGATGTGCAACGGGACAGCGCCACGTTTGATTTTCTCAATCCGAAGCTGGGCCTGGACTACCGGATCAATGACAAGGAGCGCCTCTTCTTCTCGGTGGCTGTGGCCCACAAGGAGCCCGGTAGGAATGACTTCATCGATGCGCCTGCGGGCTATGCGGATCGCGCGGAGCGCCTGACCGACTTTGAGTTCGGATGGCGCCGCAACACCGAGACCTACGCATGGGGTTTGACCGCCTACCACATGCGCTACAAGGACCAGTTGATTCCCACCGGCGCACTCAACGATGTGGGGGCCGCGCTGCGGCAGAATGTGCCGAAGAGCAGCAGGACGGGTGTGGAAATGGAATTCGGATGGGAGGTTTCAGATGCCTTTGAGGTTGGGGCCCAGGCGACGCTCTCCAGCAGTCGCATCGAGACTTTTAACGAGGTCATTTACGATTACTTGGACTACAGCATCGTAGAGGTGGAACATCAGAATACGGAAATCGCGTTCAGCCCGCGGGTGCTGTGGGGTGGGCAGTTGCTGTGGCACGCAGTGCGTCCTGCCGATCAGACGCGGCCCAAGCTCGACCTCGAGTGGGCGACGCAGCACGTCGGGGACCAATTCATGGACAACACGGGCAAAGCGGCCGTGCTGCCGGCTTACACCGTGTCGCAGCTTCGGGCGAGCCTGCACTTGCCGACGGCCAAAGACGGGAAGGTGCTCGACCGCACCCGCCTGGACGTGTGGGTGGAGAACGCGCTGGACGCCGAATACAGCGCCAACGGCTACACCTACAGTTATTTCTACGGCCCCGATTTCTACACCATCGAGAATTTCTATTACCCGCAAGCTGGGCGCCACTTCAATGTGGCCCTGACTTACAAGTTCTGAGTGGGAATGCCGTCAGCCCTTGCCCTCGGCTTGGGCCGCAAAGGCGTGTAGGAAGTTTGGATCGCGTTCGATGGCGGAGCCAACAACGGCCAGATCGGCGCCGGCGGCCCAGGCGTCGAGGATGGCGTCAGGGGTGGTCATGCCACCGCCGACGATAAGGGGGGCGGGCACAGCGGCGCGCACAGCGGCGATCATATCGGCGGAGACGGGCCGGTCGGCGCCGCTGCCCGTGTCGAGATAGAAGCACTGCTGGCCGAGGTAGTGTCCGGCCAATGCGGTCGTGGCCGCGATGTCGGGCTTGTCGCCCGGGATGGGCAGCGATCCGCTCATGTAGTGGGCGGTCGTGGTCCGGCCTCCGTCGATGAGCATGTAGCCGCAGCCGACCGCATCGAGTCCGAGTTCGCGGACGCGTGGGGCGGCCTCCACGTGTTTGCCGATGAGCGCTTCTGGATTGCGGCCGCTGATGACCGAAAGGAACAGCAGCGCGTCTGCTTCGGCGGTCAGCTGGCTGGGCGAGCCGGGAAAGAGGACAATGGGCGTGTCGGTTCGCTCGCGGATCCAACCGGCGACGGCATCCATGGAGCCTTCGGTGACCAGGCTGCCACCGAGCAAAACGGTGTGGACGGCCGCAAAGCCTGCCGTTTTCATCCAGTCGAGGTCGCTGCCGTCCCGAATTTTGTCGGGGTCCACGAGCACAGCAAGCCCTTTCCGGCCGGCGGCACGGCGGGCTTCCATATCGGAAATCCAACGGGGGGAGAGGGTGGGTCCAGTTTCCTCGTTCACGACTTCTAAGATGGGGAAGCCATCCTTACAATGATGTCCGGACGCAAAAGTCCGTGTCCGCAGGGGTGGAAATGCAGCGGACAAACGCCCTTTAACCTCTGAGCGTTTCGGGGCTTGATGACCTTGTCGCGCTCTCCGAAATGGGCCTCGAGTACCCCTGGGTGGGCCCTTGCCACTGAGCGAAGCCGGTGGGTTCCAGGAGGCCAAAATAACCGGAGCGAAAGCCAGCAATCCACGACCATGTTCCACATCTCGGCCGATTCGAGGTGGAAGAGGGAGAACTGGCGAAAGTGTTCGGGGATGATGCCGCGCCGACCGAGCCATTCGGTGACGGCAACCATGCGCTCTCGGCTGCGCCCTCGGGTGCTGGAGACCAGCCAGGCGCGGCCGAGGGCTGTCTCGACTGAGAACCGATAGCCGATGTTGCTGACCAGGCCGTCGGGCGCCATGAGGAGGACGCGGTGGAAGCGTTCGGGCGCTGTCGACCACCACTTCAAGGCGAGCCGTCCGCCGAGGCTGTAGCCGATGAGCGTGCCGTCGAAGGTCAGTTTTTCGTGCTCCATCAGGGCGAGTACCGCCTCAAACCAGGCGGCCGGGTCCAGCGGCCGGTGGTGGCCCGACGAACGGCCGTGGGCGGGCAGGTGGACCATGACCATGGCGGTTTCTTCCGGCAACAAGGGGCGCACCGCGAGCATGTCCTCCAGGGGGCGACTGAATCCGTGCAGGGCGAGTGCACTTCGCTGGGAACCGCCTTCGGGCAACCAGACCGCGTATTCCAGCACGATCTCTCCTGCGGCGAATGTCTTGCGCTGCACTTCAGGCGGGGTGCCTTCGGCGGGGAAGTCGGGCGTCAGGGCCATGGAACAAAGGTCGGTGTTCGTTCGTGGACCGATAGGGATGCTTTGTGGAAAAGCGCACCTGACCCTCTGGTGGTTGGGGGTTAGTTTTGCCCGCGGATTTCCCGGGTAGCGTCGTTGCTGTCCGGAAAAAAAAAATGCCGAAAGACACGAGCATCAAGTCCGTCCTCATCATAGGAAGCGGACCCATCGTCATCGGACAGGCTTGCGAGTTCGATTATTCCGGATCCCAGGCTTCACGCTCGTTGCGAGAAGAAGGCATTGAGGTCACCCTCATCAATTCCAACCCCGCCACCATCATGACCGACCCGGTCGTGGCGGACAACATCTACCTGAAACCGCTTGAGCCGGAGTCCATCGAGGAGATTCTGCAGTTGCACGACATCGATGCGGTGCTCCCCACCATGGGCGGTCAGACGGCGCTCAACCTGGCCATTACCTGCGAGGAGATGGGCATCTGGGAGCAGTACGGGGTCAAGATGATCGGGGTCAACATCGACGCGATCGACATCACGGAGAACCGCGAGCGCTTCCGCCAGCTGATGGGAGAAATCGGCGTGCCGATGGCACCGCAGGCCACGGCCAAGAGTTTCCTCGAAGGCAAAGAGGCCGCGCAGAAATTCGGATTCCCGCTGTGCATCCGTTCGTCCTTCACGCTCGGAGGCGCGGGTGCTTCGGTGGTTTTCGACCCGGCCAAGTTCGATGGTCTGCTGACCCGCGCCTTGCACATCTCGCCCATCCACGAGGTGATGATCGACAAGGCATTGATGGGGTGGAAGGAGTTCGAGCTCGAGTTGCTCCGCGACGCCAATGACAATGTGGTCATCATCTGTTCCATCGAGAATTTCGATCCGATGGGCATCCATACCGGTGATTCCATCACGGTAGCGCCGGCGATGACGCTGTCGGACAGCACCTTCCAGCGGATGCGCGACATGGCCATCCACATGATGAACTCCATTGGAGCCTTTGCCGGCGGTTGCAACGTGCAGTTTGCCGTGTCGCCCGACGAAAAGGAGGACATCATCGCCATCGAGATCAATCCGCGGGTGAGCCGTTCTTCGGCGCTCGCCTCCAAGGCCACGGGTTACCCGATTGCCAAGATTGCGGCGAAGCTGGCCATCGGCTACCACCTCGATGAGTTGACCAACCCGATCACGGGTTCCACGAGCGCATTCTTTGAGCCTACCCTGGACTACGTGATCGTGAAGATCCCGCGCTGGAACTTCGACAAGTTTGAAGGCTGCGATCGTCAGCTCGGCCTGCAGATGAAGGCAGTGGGCGAGGTCATGGGCATCGGCCGGAGCTTCCAGGAAGCGCTGCAGAAGGCTTGTCAGTCCCTGGAGATCAAGCGCAATGGACTTGGCGCCGATGGCAAGGAGCTGCGCGACCAGGACGCCATCCTGCATTCGTTGGAATTCCCGTCGTGGAATCGTCTTTTCCACCTCTACGATGCCATCAAGCTCGGCATCCCGATGAACACGATCAGGGAGAAGACCAAGATCGACCCATGGTTCCTCCGCCAGATTGAGGATTTGATCGAGACGGAGAAGCGCATTGAGCAGCACCGGTTGGAAGACATGCCGTTCGAGTTGATGAAGGAGGCCAAGCTCAAGGGCTTCGCGGACCGACAGATCGGCCACATCGTCCAAAAAAAGGAAAGCGAGGTGTTCGATCGCCGTGTGGAGTTGGGAATCGAGCGCAGCTATCGTTTGGTGGACACCTGTGCGGCGGAATTCGTGGCGCAGACGCCTTACTACTACAGCACTTTCTGTGAGGCCAACGAGTCGCCGAAAACGGAAGGGCGCAAGGTGGTGGTGCTGGGCAGCGGTCCGAACCGCATCGGACAGGGCATCGAATTTGATTACTGCTGTGTGCACGGCGTGATGGCGGCCCGGGCGGCCGGGTACGAGGCCATCATGATCAACTGCAACCCGGAGACGGTGTCCACGGACAGCGATACCGCCGACCGCCTGTATTTCGAGCCGGTCTTCTGGGAGCACATCTACGACATCATCCGCCACGAGAAGCCGGAGGGCGTCATCGTTCAGCTCGGCGGCCAGACGGCCTTGAAGCTGGCGGAAAAGCTGGAGCGCTATGGCATTCCCATCATGGGGACGAGCTACCGGGCACTCGATATCGCAGAGGACCGCGGCCAATTCTCTTCGCTGCTCAAGGAGTTGGGGGTGCCGTATCCGAAGTTCGGTTCGGTTACCTCTGCGGAGCAGGCCATCGAGCTGAGCCGCGAGCTCGGGTTCCCGCTGCTGGTGCGTCCGAGCTACGTGTTGGGCGGTCAGCGCATGAAGATCGTGATCAGCGAGAAGGGGCTGGAGCACCACGTCGTGGACATCCTCCGGGACATGCCGGACAACAAGATCCTGCTCGACCACTTCCTCGAGGGTGCCATCGAATGCGAGGCCGACGCCATCTGCGACGGTGAGGACACGTACATCATCGGCATCATGCAGCACATCGAGCCGGCCGGCATCCACTCCGGTGACTCGTATGCGGTATTGCCGCCCTACAACCTGGGCGACCTCGTCCTCGAGCAAATCGAGGAGATCACCAAGAAGGTGGCCGTCGCGCTGGAAACCAAGGGCCTGTTGAACATCCAGTTCGCGGTAAAGGACGATGTAGTCTACGTGATCGAGGCCAACCCGCGTGCATCCCGCACGGTGCCGTTCATCGCCAAGGCCTATCAGGAGCCCTACGTGCAGTATGCCACGCAGGTCATGCTCGGCGAGAAGAAGGTCAAGGATTTCGATTTCCAGCCCCGCAAGCGCGGCTACGCGATCAAGATCCCGGTCTTCAGTTATTCGAAGTTTCCGGAGGTGAACAAGGAGCTCGGACCGGAGATGAAGTCGACGGGTGAGGCCATCCGCTTCATCGACACATTGCGCGATCCGTTCTTCCGCAAGATTTACTCTGAGCGGAACCTCTACCTCTCGAAATGATCGCGGGCCTGCTCCGCACGTTGTTTTGGCTGGTCTTGGCTTGGACCGTGTTCCGCTTTCTGGACCGCATGTTCGGTGGAGGGCGGAAAAGGGGCGCGCAGGGCGGACGACCAGGCAGGGGCAGCCGCCCACGGGGGACAAGCGGACCGATGGGAGGGGATTCCCGGTTTGCTCCCGGCCGACAAGCGGCCAAGGATGACCACCTCGGAGAGTATGTGGATTACGAGGAGGTGGAGGCTGACGAATAGCTGCGCCGGTGTTTCAGGACCCCCAATACGCGGGCTAACTTGGGCGCATGAGCGATCGTCCGAACCCTGCACAGCTTCTTCGTTCCCTTTTGCCTCACCTCGCTGCTTTGGCCATCCTCGCGGGTATAGCGGGGTCGTTCTATTCGAAGGCATTCGATGGCTACAGCCTGCGGATGCCGGATATGGAGCATTACCTCGCCACCTCCAAGGAGGTGAGAGATTATTGGGACCGAACCGGTGAGCAGGCACTCTGGACGGACAGTCAATTCGGGGGTATGCCCACCATGCAATTGGGATTGCGCACCGGCGATGTCAATGCGGGTAGCTGGCTGAGTCGTCTGATTCGATTGGGTCTGCCACGGACGGTATATCACATGTGGGTGGCTTTGTTCTGCGCCTACCTCCTCGCCGCGGTACTGGGATGCGGTCCATGGATTTCAGTGTTGGTGGCCATTGGTTTTGGACTCAGTTCACTCAACATTCTATACCTCGGCGCAGGCCACGCTGCAAAGGTCATATCCATTGCCACGTTGCCTGGCATACTTGCGGGAGTGCTGTTGGCCTACAGAAGAAATCTTTGGTGGGGGGCGGGATTGGCGGCTGCTTTTACCGCCATCAACCTTTCTACAAACCACTTCCAGATGACGTATTACTTGGCCTTCTTGGTCGGTGGCATCGGGATCGCGGAAACCTTCAGGCTTATTCGGTCGGGTGCCATGCGTCAAGCGCTGGTGACCGGCGGGGTGCTGCTCGCGTCTGCGGGTGTGGCCATTCTGCCCAATACATCGCTGATCAAACCCACCCTTGACTACACACCGCATACCACGCGCGGTGAGGTTTTATTGTCGTCCACGGGAGGCGCAGATGTTGGTGAATCCGGACTGGACAAGGATTACATTCTTCAGTATTCGATGGGTCGTGGAGAGTGGTGGAGCATCCTTGTTCCGGACATCAAGGGCGGCAACAATCCACTGTATTGGGGAGAACAGACTTTCAGTGGTGGCGCATTTTATTTTGGGGCCATCCTGGTGGCGCTTTTCATGATATCGCTGATTCAACGGCGAGATGTATTGCGCTGGCCCATGCTGATTGTGTCGCTTTTGGCCATAGTCCTGTCTTGGCGGGATGCCAGTTGGCTCACGGATTTCTTCCTCGAAAGCGTACCGGGCTTTGCCAAGTTCCGCGACACCAAGATGATGTTGATGCTGATTCAATGTATGCTGCCGATTGGCGTAGGATTGTTGCTCAAGGATGTTGTAGACGGAAAGGTGAAGTGGGGACGTAAGCTGTTCAGTGCTGCAGGAGTGCCCGTGTTGCTGTTGTTGCTGTTTGCGTTGATGCCTGCCGTATTCTTTGATTTTGAGAGTTACGTGCGGCCCGACCGAGCGG
>JAURDB010000078.1 GCA_030828175.1 Flavobacteriales bacterium | reverse complement strand
GGCTGCAGAAGAGTTTCCCGGGACAACGGTTGTGTCGGTTGAGACGGTGCGTGAATTCGGAGGTCTGGCCAAAAGCTCCAGAAACACCCGATTGTCGGAAGCGGGGCGCAAGCATGCCCAGGCCCTTCATTCTGCTTTGCTCAGTGCCGCGGAGGCCAAGGGGGAACCCCGGGTAATGGAGGGTTTGCTGCGATCCTTAGCAGAAGATGGGTTTGATGTCGAATATTTTGTTGTTGTCAATGCCGACACCCTGAGTCAGCCTTGGTCCGGCAGTTCGGCGGGTCGTGTCTTGGTCGCTGCGAAATATGAGGGTGTCCGCCTCATTGATAACGTTGAGGTGCTCCCTTGACACCAAGGGTGGACTTTTTCCTGATTTGGGCGAACTTCGCCTCAAAATGTGAGGATGGGAACCATTGGACCAACACAAGTCATCCTGATCGTTCTGGTCGTTCTGTTGCTCTTCGGGGGTAGAAAAATCCCGGAGTTGATGCGCGGTCTTGGCCGTGGTATGAAGGAGTTCAAGGATGCCACCAAGGACGAAGGTTCGTCGGGTGATGAGGGTGCCGGATCTTGAAATCCGTTGACCCGTTGCGTTCAGTATTGGCTTGGGCGCTTTTGATCCCGAGTCTTTGTCATGTTTACGCCCAGTCAGATGGCCTGGGCGGCTTTCCGGAATTTCAGGTCGACACGGCAACAGCTTCGGTGCAAGACGTGTCCGATGCCGCTCCTGACTCCCTTTGGTTGTTGTGGTGTACAGAGTCGCATTGCGTCAGTACTGACAGCACCCTTTGGTTTGCTGGAACATCCAGTCAGGAACGTGGAAAGAACCTGGATACACTGTCCATTTTGAGGGATTTGGCCGATTTGGATCGGCGATCTGAATTGAACCTCGAGCCAAATGGTGCGGTCTTGGACCGCATCTCCTTCATGCTGCTCCGGCGCCCCATTTTCCTGGGGCGCATGATGGGGTTTGCGCCTCGGTTCTTCCCCTTGTTTGAGGAGGCGTTGGACCGGCATGAACTTCCGCTTGAGTTGAAATACCTGCCCGTCTTGGAGAGTGGTCTGAATCCCTTGGCGCGCAGCCGAGCGGGCGCCACGGGCCTGTGGCAATTCATGTATCAGACAGCGCGCCACCAAGAGCTCGAAATCAACAGTTGGGTCGATGAGCGGAAGGACCCGGTGGCTTCCACAGAGGCCGCTTGTAGATTCTTGAAGCGATTGAACGAGATGTATGATGGCGACTGGCACCTGGCATTGGCTGCTTACAATGCTGGGCCGGGCAATGTCAACAAGGCCATTCGCCGGGCGGGGTCAAGGGACTTTTGGAAGGTGCGTCGTTTTCTTCCGAGGGAAACCGCACAATATGTACCCTCATTGATTGCGCTTGTCTATCTCTTTTCTCACCCCGTAGAATGCGGACTGGTTCCAAGTGACCCCATGATGCCTGCATATGCATTTGATACGGTGATGGTCCATCGCAACTTGAGGTTTGACCAGGTAGCCAGGGTCACAGGACATCGCGTTGAGGAAATCGCCCAATGGAATCCTCAGTACCGAAAGGACCTGGTTCCCGGAGCCGTAGGCGGAGGATGGCCTTTGCTTTTGCCGTTGAACGTTGTTGGCACCATGATTGATTCACTCGCTGAGGCCATGACGTGGGAGGCGCACCGAACCCCCGAGGTTTCTTTTGAGCCCGAGGTGACGGTGTACCGTGTGAGAAATGGGGATGTACTGGGTACGATTGCCCGAAAGCATGGCGTTTCTGTGAGGGAGTTACGAGAATGGAACAGCCTTCGGGGAGACATGATTAGGGTAGGTCAAAAACTATACATCCATGCGGATCCGCGTTGAAACCGCAGGTGAAGCGACGGGATTCAATAAGCTGCTTGCCGGGGGCTTGGTTGTTTTCTGTGCTTGGATTTTTGCCGGCTGTGGGGGTGTTTCCGAGCCTCCCTCCAAGGCTGAAAGGCTGGCTTTGTTGCCGGGCAAGGTGGGGCCCAGTGGAGAAGTGGTCATGGTGGTGTCGCCTGAAGTCTGGAACCGCGGAGTGGCATCGGTTGTGGATAGCATTTTTGGCGCACCGGTTCGGGTTTTGCCCCAGTATGAGCCGCGCTTTGACGTGTTGAGATTGGACCCCGATGAGTTCGATCGTTTCTGGAAACCCCACCGAAATCTGGTGGTGTTTGACATCGCAGACCGGATCGACACCCAGGAGCCCAAGTTGACGGTATACCGCAATCGATATGCCAAGGGGCAGGTTTACGCGGAAGTGAAAGCCAAGGATGCTGCAGGTGCTGTGGAGGCACTGGTTTCGGCTGAGGGAGGCGTCATGTTGGCTGACATGCTGGAGGCTGCCGAGGCCCAGCGCTACCAGGACTTGATGAACTTGGACCGGAACCGAAACCTGGAGGAAAAAGTGAAGGAGCGACAGGGGTTGACCTGTGTGTTGCCCCGTGATGCTCGGCTGGTTTCGAACGTGGGAGGATTTTGTTGGGTTGAGCGGTCCCTTACCCGGATGAAGGGAGGAAGGAACCACGATGTGCAGATGGGGGTGGTGGTCCATCGGTCACCTTATTCTGGCCCGGAAGATTTTTCCATGGAAGTCCTTTTGAGCCGGCGGGATTCTTTGCTGCGAGAAAGGGTGTCCGGACACGCCGAGGGGAGTTACATGACCACGGAGTATCGTTTGACGCCACGATACGAGGAGATTTCGTTCAGGGGTGGGTTTGCGGCTACCCTTCGGGGATTGTGGAGAATGGAGGGGGACTTCATGGGAGGGCCATGGACATCCATTGCTTGGGTGGACACCCATCGTGGCCAACTGGTTACAGTGGATGGATATGTATATGCCCCCTATTTCGGGAAACGCGAGTACCTGAGGGAGGTGGAGGCGATGGTGCGTTCTTTTGCACCGGTACCCACCCCCGAATGAAATGAAGCCATGAAACACATCATTCACTACACACTTCGGGCGGATGGTCCTGAGGGCGAAATCATAGAAGCTACCGTTCCCGAAGAGCCATTTGCCTTCGAGTCAGGCGCCGATGAGGTGCTGGAAGAATTGGAGGAGGCGGTCTCCAGGGCTGAGGTTGGAGGCCGGTTTGAATTGCTCATTCCTTGTGACCAAGCTTACGGTCCTGAGATGGACGGCGCATTTGCGGTTTTGCCCAAGGAACAATTCGTGGATGACGAGGGGTTTGATGAGAGCGTGATGGAAGAAGGAGAGGTGGTTGTCATGCGCGATGATGAGGGAGATGAGATTCACGGGGTAGTGATTCACGTTGGGGAGGATGAAGTGGAGGTGGATTTCAACCACCCGCTGGCCGGAATCGACTTGCACTTTACGGTGCAGGTAATGGGAAGAGAATGAAGCCATGAACCTGAGACCCACTTGCGTCCATCGGGCGGTGTTGACAGGTCTCTTTATCTGTTCCTTCTAACTTCGATCGGTCATCAAAATGTCTCCATCTCCCCGTTCTCCAAGGAGTCGTGCCCACGATTTTTCAGCCCTTTCCACGTCGATTGGGGTTGCGTTGACGCTGGCATTGTTGGGTGCGCTTGTTTCTGGCGCCATTTTGGTTCGTCAGCTTCGTTCGGAGTGGATGACAGCCTTAGCGGTTCAGGTGGTGTTGGACGAGGTGCCGAATTCGCAGAAGGATGTGGAGTCTTGGCTGGCCCGGTTCATGGACGCAACAGGGGTTGCCCATGTTCGATATGTGGATCCCGAAGCGGCGGCGCAGGCTTTGGAGTCCGAGTTGGGTGAGCCTTTCATGGAGTTTTTGGGGGAGTCTCCGTTGCCTGCAGTGTTGGAGGTACAGTTGGACCGCGATTGGATGGAAGGAGAGGGGCTGATTGGTTTGGACCGTGAAGTGGCGGGGTGGACGGAGTGGGCTGGGGTCGTTCGGGTGGAATACCCCAAGGCATTGCTCGAGCGCATGGAGAAGGGTTTTGAAGAATGGACAGTGCCCGGTCTTGTTTTGGTGCTGGTTCTGATGTCGATTGTCATCGCCCAGATTCTGAATGTGGTGCGTTTGAGTGTTTTTGGTCACCGGTTTTTGATCAGGAGCATGGAACTGGTGGGGGCACCCCCTTACCGGGTGCGACGCCCTTTTGTTTTGGAGGCAATGGGTTATGGTTTTGTGGGTGCACTTCTGGCTTATGCCGGGGTGGTTTTGGGATTGGGTTTCGTGCGTCCTTTTTTGTCTACGACATTGGGGACGTGGGGCCTGGAGGAGCTGGGAACCGTTCTCTTGAGCCAGTTGACGGTGGGATTGTTGCTGACTGGGTTGAGCGCCCGCTGGGCAGTGGGGCGTTATTGTGGCGCCCGGCTGGACCGTTTGGTTTGAATCCGTGGTGGGTTTGCGCCGGAGTTTGCCCGTATTTTCGTTGACATGAGTACTGCACAGAATCCGAACGAGGGACGCAATGCGTTTCCATTTGAGCGCCGGAATTATTTCTTTTTTCTGCTTGGACTTGGATTGCTTTGTGTGGGATACCTGCTTATGAGCGGCGGGGGTGTAGAGGACCCCAACGATTTCTCTGATGCCATTTTCAGTGCGCGCCGCATCACGTTGGCCCCCCTGACGGTCATGGCGGGGTACGGGGTGATTTTCTACAGCATCTTGAAGCGGTTCAATACTGAGGGTGCTGCGTCCTGATGGATCTCTGGGAGGCGATTCTTCTGGGTATTGTCCAGGGATTGACGGAATTCCTCCCGGTCAGTTCTTCCGGTCATATTGAACTGGGAAAGGCCTTGCTGGGAATAGAAGAGGCAGGTCTGGTCTTCAGCGTGGTTGTTCACGGCGCTACAGCGCTGAGCACATTGGTGGTTTTTCGAAAAGACATTTTGGCCCTCGTCATGGGCCTTCCCGCGAAGGGGGAAGCCGGGGCGGAGGCGCGCTCATTTGCAGGAAAGATCTTGCTGTCCATGGCCCCCCTTGCGGTCGTATACGTGCTGTTCATGGAACGGATCGAAGCGCAACTTGACGGTCACATCGGCGCCGTCGGCGCGGCCTTGATGGTCACGGCCCTCTTGCTTTTCCTTGCGCAGCGGGGCGGTCGCAGCGGGGGTCGACTTGGTCCTGTTCAAGTGTTGATCATTGGCTGCGCCCAAGCCGTTGCTGTGCTTCCCGGCATCAGTCGAAGCGGTGCCACGATTTCCACCTCCCTGCTTCTCGGGGTCGACCGTTCGGAAGCTGCGCGGTTTAGTTTTCTGATGGTTTTGCCCCCCATATTGGGTGCCACAGCACTGGAAGTCAAGGACCTTTTTGTGGACCCGTCCTTGGCCAGCGGGGTGTCGGTTTCGGCCCTGATCGCTGCTGCCATTGCGGCCTTTTTTAGTGGCTGGTGGGCGTGTCGAAAGATGCTGGAGTTGGTGAAGCGCAATGGATTGAATGGCTTTGCCGTTTACTGTGCTTTGGCGGGTGCCCTGGCGTGGGTCCTTTCACTCTGATCAAGTCATGAATAGCATTTTTCGATGGGGTCTTCTTTTGGCTGTCTTGGCCTTGGTATCGTGCAACCCCAAAATCCAGTTTGATGGGCCGATGCCCCCCTCGCGATGGGATTTGCCCAACATTCCAAAGGTGTACCGGGGCGATTACAGCTCGGAAAGCGAGCGATGGGTTGTGGGCAAGGACTCCATTTGGTTGGATGACGATGTCATGGTCAACGGAGAGGACTTTGTGTTGCGCAAAATGGCGGGACACCTGATCATGAGCCAACCTGTTCCCAAGACGGGCAATTGGGAAGTGCACGTCATTCGCCGGGAAGGCGATTTCTTTCGCTTGGGGGTCTTTGAGGACGAGGAGGTGTTTCTGAAGCGGGCACAGACGTTGATGCCGGGCAGGGTGATGCCTCGAAAATCAGAAGGGACTCCAGGGTATCAATATCACCTGCTGTCCCCTTCGGCCCAAGAGTTTCGAGCCATGCTCAAGGAAGGATGGTATTCGATGGAGGACGCATTAACCCCCCTTGCAAAGGGTGGAGTAGTCAAGACATCAGACCCGCCACGGCAGTCCAATTGACGCGGTCGAGCAAGGCGGCCACGTAGTCCGTTCGGCGGTTCTGGTAGTTCAGGTAGTAGGCGTGTTCCCAAACGTCGATTCCGAGAATCGGGCGGCCTTGGGACTTCGCGTCGACAATGCCTGTCATCAGAGGGTTGTCTTGGTTTTCAGTGGACGCGACGAATAGACGATCGGGGTCGTTTGCATCTTGGATCAACCAAGCCCAACCCGACCCGAAACGCCCGGCTGCCGCTGCACTCAAAGCCGCCATAAGTCCGTCGAGAGATCCGAAATTGGCATCTATGCGGCGTGCCAGCGCTCCAGATGGCGCGCTTTCTCCCCCCGGCTTCAGAACCTTCCAGAACAGGGCGTGATTGAAGTGTCCCCCACCATTGTTCCTCAAGCCGGTATCCTCCAATGTGATGGAGGCCAAGATGGTTTCCAAGGGTTGGTTCATGAGAGGGTGCTCTGCCAGAGCGGCATTGAGTTTTCGGACATATCCGGCGTGGTGTTTGCCATGGTGAATGCGCATGGTCTTGCGGTCTACCGCCGGTTCCAGGGCTTCATGGGAAAACCCCAACTCAGGCAGTGAGAATGCCGCACCTTGCGTTTCCGTCGCCTTGGATTCTTCAGATGGGGCATTGCTGCAACCAATGAGGGTCGACACGAGCGGGAGGGTGAGGGCACCGGCTCCGGCTATGCCTGTTACTTTGAGGAAGGTCCTTTTGTCCATGGTGCGCATTGAGATGTCGTTCGAATTTGAGGTGTCCATCCCATAATTCAACCCGTTGTGTTCACGTTGGTTCAACGCACTTCTGTGGACCGTCTTGGAAGCAGGTAATTTCAATGTGTTGAACGACGAGAAAATCACGGCCGTAGAATCCGGTTCCTTCCATGCCGGGGAGCCCAAGTCCCTGTCGGGCATGCCGGTATTCGGGATGTCGATTCGAGGGTGGATGAGGATGGTTGTGGCGCTCGTTGTTTTCCTTCTCATTGCATCGGCCGCACTGTGGTATGTAGCACAAGGGTTGGAGGAAAAAGTGCTGGTTGCGATTCAGCCACACCTTGAGACGGACGTCGAAGTGGGTTCGGTGGACATGACCCTTTGGTCGAGCTGGCCGGACGTAGAGGTGTTGTTGAATGACGTCAAGATTGAAGATGCCCTCGACAAGGGAACACCGTTTCTTTCGCTGAACTCTTTGGGTGTGGCATTTGATTGGAAGTCTGTTTTGATGGGGGGAATGGAGGTGAGCCGGATCCACTTGGAGGGAGGGTCCGTGCGTCTGTTGCGCTCCCGTTCTGGCCGCGATAATTGGAAGTTTTGGAAAGACGATGCGGCAGGGGGGTCTGCTGCTTTGACCTTGGAGAGGTTGGATTTGACGGGTGTGCTTCTGGAGGGAGAGTGGTGGAGTCCAGGGGAGGACGACCCTTTGATTTGGAGAGCGGAGGTGGATCGGATGCGGTTGGACTGCGAATGGAAAGAGGGTGTGCCGGTTTCCTTGCGTGGTAAGGTGGACCTTGAGGGTGCCGAGTTGACCGCGTCAGGGGAGAAATGGCTGGATGGTGTTGACTTGGAATCCGGTTTGGCTTGGGACGAGGAAATTCAGGACCGGGGAATGTGGTTTGTTTCCTTGGAAGGAGGCGAGGTGGGAAGGGGCGCTGTTTCGGTTCCTTTTGTTGCTGGTTTGTCGGGTCGCGATGGGTTCTCGATGAACCTGGGAATCCCCGAGGCGGAGGTGAACGATTTATTTGGGTTGACTCCGGGCTTTCTTAGAATGAGGGCACCTCAGGGATATGGGTTGACAGGACGAATGGGTTTGGATGTTCGGGTGGGGAGGGGAGCAGAAGAGAGCGGTTGGAAAGGCCCCACGAACCCAAATTGGTCGGGCGAGTGGGCGGTTCGTTTGCGGGGGGTGAAGTCGGCCAGTGTGAATGGCGACGGCGTGGACATACAGTCATTGAGGGGCGACGCGACGGTTTGTTCGCTGAAAGGAGGTTGGCAGTGCCAGGTGGAGGAGATGTCTGGGAATACCCTGGGGGGGGAGTTCCGGGGTTCCGGGGTTTGGCAGCTGCAATCAGGGCTTGAATCTGTGGAGGGAAGGGCAGAGTTTGTGTTGCGGCCGAGAGATGTTTTGGCGCTCCCAGCGGTGCAGAATCTGATGCCGCAGGGGTGGACCTTGGAAAAAGGAGGAGCCTTGCGGGGAACTGGGCCATTTGCATTGGAGCGAATGGGCAATGGTGCTTGGCAGTGGATGGGCGGAAAGCTGGAGGTTGCCTTGACACAGTGTCAATGGGACCTGGGAGATGGCGAACTTCAAGTAGAAGCGGCCTCGGGTGAAGTTGGGCCGTCAAATTTGACGTTGCGGCTGGAGGAAATACGGGCTCCGGGCTTGAGGGGAACGGTGGACCTTGAAGCCAATTGGCGGGAAAGTCTATGGCAGGTGCGTGGGGATGTTCAATCGGTAAATGTGGAGGCGTTATTGGGCTGGTTGCCGAACGAAGGGGCAGGCGATGTTTCGGGTCAGGAGGGCAACGTTGATTGGGAGGTTGTCGTGGATGAAGTCAAATGGGGTGAATTGATGGCCCGAGAAGTGGAGGCCAAGGGCACCTTGGATTTGAGGGTGGGCGAAGGAGAGGTTGCATCATTGACTGCGGCGGTTTTTGGTGGCAGGGCTGCGCTCAAGGGCCAATGGGGTCATGGAGAAGTTTCTTTTGACGGCAGGTTGGCAGAAGCTGAGATTCCAGAATTTCTTTTTCAGACAGGCGGGCTGGGACAGGACGTGCTTTTGCCCCAACATGCCCGGGGTTTGATTTGGGCAGAGGGGCGTTTGGGGTATCGTTTTGATGTGACGACAGATCGGTCTTGGTCAGCTGATCTGGACTTGAGAATGGAAGAGGGTGAGCTGGTGGACTTCGATTTGTTGCAGCGCATTCCCGAAACCTTGAAAGAGGAAGGCAAATACAGGGTCCTGGCAGATGCGGAAGACTTGAGCCGCAGGCTTCGTCGGGTTCGGTTTGACCCCATCCATGCGCACGTGGTGTTGGAAGAGGGGGTTTTTACCTTGGGAGCAACAGAAGTGATTTCTGACGCCATGAACGTTGGAATTTCCGGTTGGCAGAGTCTGAATGGCGGTTTGGATTACACCCTGGATTTTGCTTTGCGGGATTTGAAATCCAAGCAGGAGGAATTCGGGACTACGGCTGACGACGGTTTGGGGCATCGGTTTTTCCTTTCCATTGGGGGCACTTTGGATGAGCCTCTTTTCGGTTATGATGCAACGGCGCACAAAGAGCACCGAAAGAAGGAGAGGAGGGAAGCTGTGGGTCGCCTCGTGGGGTTGATATCCGGCGAGCCTGATGTGAGGCTTGCCGTGCGGGATACGGCAAGCATTGTTTTGGCAGGAGATTCATTGAAGGGGGAGGACTCTTTGAAAGTCAGCAAGGACAGGCCCAGAGGGTTTCAGGAGCTTGATACGGATGACGACTTTAAGCGTTAATTTCTAGACGAACACAAATTGTCGCCTGCCGAGTGTTAATATTTCGTATCTTAGGGTTTCCTAAAGATCGCGATTGAACCCGCGCTTGGGAGCTTAACCAAATTGGACCCCTGTCTTTTCCGTTAGTGGTCATTCAAACGCCGGCATTTGTCGGCGTTTTTATTTGGATCATTTGGGTTTCTTGGAAAACCCCTTTGGCTCATATCGGCCCCAATGGGTTATTCTAGTGGGAACAAAGGTGAGTGGCTCTGTGGGCATCAAGAACAAACAATATTCGAGGATTTTCCTCGTGGTGGGAGCGACCTCCATTGTGGCGTTGACGCTGTGGTCCAGTGGTCAAATTGCCAGAACGTTGCGGGATGAGGAACAGCGCAAGGTGAAGCTGTGGTCCGAAGCGATTGTGCAGCGCGCTCAATTGGTCGGATATACAGAGGAGTTGTTTGCGTCCTTGAGAAAGGAGGAAAGGGACAAGGCGGACCTGATAGGAGTAGCTTACCGGATCATTCAAGCTGCTGATCCCAGTGACCCCATGGATTTGACCTTCATCATGAGGTTTATCCAGACCAATCGGACCATTCCCGTGTTGGTGTACAAGGACAGTGTGCTTCAAGATAACATTCACGTTCCACCGGAGCTGAGGACACCGCTGCAGCTGGACTCTTTGCGCAAGGAGATGATGGCGAGGGGCGCGGTCATTCCTTTCGAACAGGGGTTGACGCTCTACTACGACCAGAGCAATCGATTTCGGGACCTGCAGGTCGTGATGGACGATATCATTCACTCTTTTATTTCAGAAACGGTTTTGAATTCCGCGTCCATTCCTGTTTTGTTGGCGGATTCATCGTTCCAGAAAATCCTTCGCGCGGACCGTTTTGATGCAGCCGACCTTTCGGACACAACGGCTTTGATTCGCCGGTTGGCAGAGGTGAATTCTCCGATTGCTTTGGATTTGCCCGACGCAGGCAGGCGTTGGATTTTGTACGACGAGAGTTTGGTTCTGAAGCAATTGAGGTTTTTTCCGGTTGTTCAGCTCCTGATCATTGGGGGCTTCTTGTTGTTGGCCTACAGCACATTCAGTGCGTTTCGGAGATCGGAGCAAAACCGGGTTTGGGTGGGCATGGCAAAGGAGACAGCCCATCAATTGGGTACGCCACTGAGCGCATTGCTCGCATGGGTTGAGGTACTGAGGAGTGAGGGAGTGGATGAGGCGGTATTGACGGAGTTGGAGAAGGATTTGGACCGTTTGCGCACGGTGACTGATCGTTTTTCAAAGATTGGGTCAGACCCAGAATTGTCGAAAGGAGACCTGGTGGCGTTTATCGGTGAGACCATGGCCTATCTGGAGCGACGCATGCCCCGGCGTGTCGACTTTGACGTGGAATTGGCGCGTCTTCCTGCCCAGGTGCCCTTCAACCCGGCGTTGTTTGGCTGGGTGTTGGAGAACCTGACGAAAAACGCGGTAGATGCAATGGAGGGATCAGGGCGCTTTACAGTGAGACTGAGAGAGGGGAGCGGTCAAGTAATCTTGGATTTGGAAGACACGGGAAAAGGAATGTCAAGAAGGGTACAACGCCAGGTTTTTGACCCTGGATTCAGCACCAAGACACGGGGCTGGGGGCTGGGATTGAGTTTGGTGAGGCGCATTGTTCGGGAATATCATGGGGGTGAAATCGCGGTTCTGCGAAGTGAGGAAGGGGTCGGTACTACCTTTCGTGTCACGTTGCCGCTGGATTCGGAAGAGTTGGGCTAAATTCGCGGTCCTCATTGCCCGGATGGCGGAATTGGTAGACGCGCGCGACTCAAACTCG
>JAURDB010000077.1 GCA_030828175.1 Flavobacteriales bacterium | reverse complement strand
GGTTCAAGCGCTGTGAACAGATGTCCGGCCCACTGTTTCAGGTCGAACCGCTTCAGGTGGTCGCAAGGGCGGGGAAATCCTTCCACGTCGTCGAATTCCGGCATGGAGCGGAATGTGCCGTCGAGGTCGAACCGCCGGCCGTGATAGCCGCACACCAGCTGGCGGGCCTTGCCCGGCTCGGCCACCAGAAGGTTTCCGCGGTGGGTGCAGACGTTGGACAGGCAGCGCACCTCTCCGTCCGGTTGGCGGCTGAGCAGCAGCGGCTCATCGATCATGCCGCCGAGCAACGTCACGGGGGCCACGGAACCGGGATCGGGGAGCTGCGAGGGCGCGTGGCCGACCCATTGCCAGCTTTTCGCGAAAACACGGTCCTTGGACGCCTCGAACACCTCATCCCGCGTATAGAATTCGGCAGGCAAGGTCTCCGCCTTGCGGATGTCAGGGTCGACGTGGAACGGCTTCATGCGCGGCTTCGGAGCGTGTTTCTGGCGGCGTGAAGAACCAGGCCGATTCCCAACAGGATGCCCCCGTACAGAAGGACCTCGCCACCACAGCCGAAAATAACCCACGCGCAGAAGGCCGCGGTCACGGCCCCCAGAAAGCGACCGGCCGTCCCTTGTGACTTGCCCTTCAAAAAACGGCGCAACGCCAGTGCCGAAAGTAAATAGGGCACCAACGCCGACAAGGTGGACAGCGTCATCATGAAGGTAAAAGTGTCGACCAGGGAGTCCGAAAATTTGAAGAGGAGCACCGCGCAGGCCAGCACCGAAGAAAGGGCGATTCCTATGAAGGGAATGCCCGATCGATTGCGCCGCGCGAATGCCGCCGGAAACAGCCCGTCGTCCGCCGCCGCCATCGGGAACTCCCCTTGGATGAAGAGCCAGCCGTTCAGTGCTCCAAGGGTGGCCATGACCGCCGCCCCTGCCATGATGGGCCTTGCCGATTCACCCCAAAAGGCCCCGGCAGCTTCGGCAAAAGGTGCCGTCGAATCCGCCAGCACTTCGGGCGGCATGGCCCCCATCACCGCCACCGACCCCAAGAGGTAGACCACCACGGTGAGCAGTGTACCGAGCACGCTGGCTCGGCCCACATTCCTATCGGGATTCTGCAACCGTGCGCTGGAAATCGCCGCCGATTCCACCCCCAGAAAAGCGAACAAGGTCAAAGTCGTCGCAGCCGTGACCGCCCCGAATGCGCTGCCTTCAAAGGACCCTTCCGCCCAGAGGTAAGACGCATCCACAAAGGGCAAACCGAGCAGACCCACCGCAAGCAGCGGAAGCACCTTCAAGACCGTGGTCGCCACCTGCACTGCCGCCACTTCGCGGACCCCCGCTGCATTGATGGAGGTGAACAACACAATGAGGCCCACACCGGCCGAAGCCGCCAGCACCGGATCGTTCGCCAAGGCCGGGAAGAAGACCCCGAGGTAGCCGACACATGCCACCGCAATGGCCGCATTGGTGCACCAGATGGACACCCAGTATCCCCACGCCACGGCAAAACCGGGAAGGTCACCAAAGGCGCGCCTCACGTATGCATAGGGGCCACCCGGAGCCTCGGGCTGCAAAGTGGCAAGGCGGCGGAAGACGGCCGCGAGCAGCATCGCACCCACAGAAGCGCAACACCACCCCAGCAAGCCCAGCCGGCCATACACCGCCAGTCCGGCGGGCAGCAGGAAGATGCCCGAGCCGATCATGTTGCCCGTCACCAGCGCGGTGCCCGCCCCCAGTCCCAGTTTGCGCATCCCGCAGGTTACAAAGGAATCCGGGGATCAGCCCCTTTCCTGCTGCAATCGATCCGCCCATTGGACGACCCCTTCCGAGGCAGGTGCAACGATGAAATCGTGAACGACAGACTCGAAGCCGCGGACCGATTCCGGGTCCGGATTGACCATCGCGACGCGACAATCCGCGGGGGCATAGTGAATCAAACCGGCCGCCGGGTAGACCTGCATGGAGGTGCCCACCACGAGCAATACATCGGCCTGTGCAACGGTCTCCGCGGCCGCTTCGATCATGGGTACAGCCTCACCGAACCAGACCACGTGCGGCCGAAGTTGCACCCCACGTTCGTCGGTATCGCCCAAGACCACGTCCGGCCCCGGCAATTCCGGACCACCCACCTTGATCCATTCATCGGAAACCAGACCCGGATCGTCTTCGGGACGCACCACGCGCAGCTCGCCATGGAGGTGCAGGACCTGCGTGCTTCCAGCGCGTTCGTGCAAATCGTCCACATTTTGCGTCACAATGCGCACGTCGAAGACTTCTTCGAGGGCCGCCAACGCCCGATGTGCCGCATTGGGCTCCACCTCGTCCAATTGGCGGCGGCGTTGATTGTAGAACTCCAGCACGAGCTCGGGGTCCGCGCGCCAAGCCTCAGGGGTGGCCACCTGCATCACATCGTGCCCTTCCCACAGACCATCCCCATCTCGGAAAGTCTTCAACCCACTTTCCCGGCTGATGCCCGCACCGGACAGCACCACCAAAACCGGTTTCTCATTGGAATCGCTCATGGGCTCAATTTCGCTCACGTTCCGTTGGGTAGAACCCGCGCGCTTCCGCCTGTGACGCGCTCCATACCGAACTAGCTTGAACCCCAACCCATGTCGAAGCGACTGTCCACCTCCGTCCTCATCCGATATGCCATCCTGGCCTATTGGACCCTGTTCTGGCTGTTCAATCTGATTGACAAAGTGGTGGGGGGCGCCCACTTCCTCTGGGTGGGTCGAGACCGGTTCGCCCAGTTCCAGAAGTACTTCGACTCCGTGGGGCTGGACTCTCCGCACGTAGCCAATGCTGCCCTGGCTTTTGCGGGTGCGCTCGAAGCCTTTGCCTTTGTGTGTTTCGCAACCGCGCTGGGCGCCGAATGGAAAGGCCACCATGGCAGTGCCCGGCGGTGGTCCTTTTTCGGCACACTCCTGACCTTGGGCACCTTCACCTTCTTTTCCATCGGCGACCACTGGTTTGGAGACCGGTTCGAATTGCTCGAACACACGCTTTTCTGGTTCATCTCACTGGCCTCCTGGCTCATCTTCATTCGAATGAAGCCCGGCGGTACCGGTCCTGCCGCTGCATCCTCCACAACCCCAGCCAGTGTTCCTGAGATGCGCTTCGGCATGACCGGCGCCATCGCCGCCATTCTCGTCGCGGTCACAGCCACGGCCATCTTCCGACACAACGCCTCGGATTTTCCATTGCGGACTGCGGCCGTGGAGGCAGAAGCGGTGGGCGACCACCTCTACAAGGTGGCCTTTCCCTTCCTGGGGGGCAGCACGGTCTTCGAAAACACCCTCGCCGAGTTCAAGACCGCCCATCCCGAGGAGGCCATCCAACACATCTACACGGTTCCGAACCCACTCCGGCTGAAGAAGGCAGACGCCCTCGTCTTTTACATCATCACAGAGGACAAGCCATGACCGAACGCGCCATCCTCCGCTCCGCCATCCTCATATTCTGGACCCTCTTTTGGGGCCTGAGCGTCGTCGACAAGGTGATTCCAGATGTCCAGTTCCTGTGGGTAGGCAAAGACTTCTTTGCCCTGTTCATCAAATTCTTCGCATCGCTGGGACTCAAGGACCCGCTCTTCGCCACGTTCGCCCTCGCCGGCGTTTCGGGCCTGGAGGCCATCAACTTCGCCTTATATCTCACGGCACTGCTCAGCCTCCGAAAAGGCGTCGAAGCCCTGACCGACGCCTGGTTCTTCCGCGCCATACTTTCCTCGGTTGTACTCTTCAGCCTTTTCTCCATCGCAGACCAAGTCTTCGGCGATCGATTTCAGCTGCTGGAGCACGGGCTCTTCTGGTTGGTGCTCATCGCATCGTGGATTGCGTTCAAGCAAACCCCTTCAGACGAGAGCAGCCCCGTTTCATGGTCACCGACTTCTGCAGGGCGCCGTGTCCTCATCGCCGGAGGCATTCTCACCGCATTGACTGCCGGGTCGATATGGAACTTCTCGGAAGCCACGTTTGCCCGGGCTTCAGAACCCGTCACCGGCGAAGAAGTCGTGGAGGGTGTGTACAAATTCGACTTCCCCTTCTTGGCAGACAAGCGGGTATGGGAGGCCACCGTCAACACCTTCATGGCGGACCACCCCGGTTTGAAAGTCCGATACATCTACACGGGTCCATCAGAACTCAACACCAAGAAAAAGACCCACCTCTTGCTGTACGTCTTTACCGAAGCCCAATAAGTCGTCCCAGGGCCTGAAACGAGCGAAGCGATCCATCCCCGTCGGGATCGGACCGCTTCATCGCGAAGAAACCACTGCATTTCGGCATGAACTGCAGTCGAAAAAAAACCGGGCGTCTGGGCGGATGGTTAACCGCTCAGCCAACACCCATTGCAAGATAAGTAGGAATCATCCTACAATCAAGGCAAAATGCCCATTCTGCCCGTTCATGTTCTCAATCGGCATTCGCAGCCCCTCGGCTTCATTTTGCACGGCGACGAGCGAACCGTGACATGCGTCGTTCGCCTAAATTCGCCGTCGCCATGGCCAAGAAGAAAATCATCACCCCCGCCTCGGAGAAGTTCCTGGAGGCTTACTTGAACAACCCCTCTCCCACCGGTTTTGAGAGCGCCGGTCAGAAGATGTGGTTGGACTACGTGAAGCCTTACATCGATGAGCACATCGTGGACACATACGGCACGGTCGTCGGGGTCATCAACCCCAAGGCCGAGTACAAGGTGGTCATCGAAGCACACGCCGACGAAATCAGCTGGTTCGTGCACTACATCACCAGCGATGGCTTCATCTACCTGCGGCGCAACGGTGGCAGCGACCACCAGATCGCCCCTTCCAAGCGCGTGGACATCCACACCCAGAAAGGCATCGTGAAAGCGGTATTTGGTTGGCCCGCCATCCACACCCGCACCGCGGGCAAGGAAGCCGCTCCCACCCTGAAGAACATCTTCCTCGACGTTGGCGCCAAAGACAAGGCAGAGGTGGAGAAGATGGGCATCCACGTGGGCTGCGTGGTGACCTACGAGGACACCTACATGATGCTGAACAAGCAATGGTATGTAGGCCGTGCGTTGGACAACCGCGCCGGAGGCTTCATGATTGCCGAAGTAGCCCGCTTGCTCAAGGAAAACAAGGTAGACCTGCCTTTCGGGTTGTACATCACCAACAGCGTGCAGGAAGAAATCGGATTGCGCGGTGCACAGATGATCGCCGAGCGCATCCAACCCGATGTGGCCATCGTGACCGATGTGACGCACTGCACCCAGACGCCGATGATGAACAAGATCGAGCAGGGCGATGTGGCCGCGGGCAAGGGACCGGGCGTCACCTACGGCCCCGCGGTGCAGAACAACCTGCTGCAACGCATCATCGACACCGCCGACAACCATAAGATTCCCCTGCAGCGCATGGCCGCCAGCCGTTTCACCGGCACCGACACCGACGCCTTTGCCTACTCCAATGCTGGCGTGCCGAGCGCGTTGATTTCCCTGCCGTTGCGCTACATGCACACCACGGTGGAAATGGTGCACAAGCAGGACGTCGAAGACTGCATCCGCCTCATCTACGAGACGCTGCAGAACATCCAGCCCGGGGAAGACTTCAAATACCTCTGAGGGGGTAGGTCAGCGGCCCACTTGTTCCATCCAACCGCGGAGTTGGTGAATATCGAGGGGCTTGGGCAACAAGGCCTCCACGATGGGGTGACCTTCGGCACGGCGCAATTCCTCTGGGTCGAGGGTAGCGCTGAGCATGAATACCGTCATCCTCTCCAATGCGGTTGAGGGGTACATCTCGAGGCGCTCAAGCACGCCGAAACCGTCCACTCCGGGCATCTTGATGTCGAGCAGGACCACGACGCCAGGTCCCGCCAATGCGGAGCCTTCCCTGAGATCATTGTCTTCGACGCCTGAATCCCGCGCCAAGGCCTCCAGAAAACCAGGACCATCCTTGAATTTCCGGACCGCTGCCCCGTATGCCGCTTCAATCAAACGACCATTGACGACACGATCAATTTCGTTGTCATCAACCAACCAGAATTCACGAGAAGCAGACATGCTGATTATAATTTGCAAATAGAAAAGTCATCCAAACGTAGGAATTATCCCATTGCATCTGATTGAATTTCACGGTGATGAATACCCAAAAAAGCGGGCATAACGCGTGTGTTCCTTTTCTATTTTCATCTTCATTGTTTCCAAACCGGAAACCACTTCATCTGCCGCATCTGCGCCTCCGCTGTTGAGAACCTCTGACAACCGGTTCACTTCCGCACCCAATGCCTGCAGCGTGGCCAACACCTCCGTTCCCTGCGCCGCATTGCGCACCCGCGAACGGTTCAACTCGTAACCGGCCCGGATGACACCCCGCAGCTCTTCCTCGTTCCATGGCTTGGAGACGAATCGATAGACCTGCCCTTTGTTGATGGCGTCCACCACTGCATCGGTATCGGCATAACCGGTAACCAGAATGCGACTGATATCCGGATGGTCTGGCATGATGAGTTCGAAGAACTCTACCCCGCTGATGCGCGGCATCCGTTGGTCACTCAAGACCACATGAAACTCATGTTCGTCCAGCAATCGCACCGCTTTGTGGGGCTCGTCGCACGTGTGCACCTCGAATTCTCGGCGAAAAGCCGCCTTGAATGAAAAAAGATTCGGCTCCTCATCGTCGAGGTACAATACGCGGATGATTTCGTCTGTCATATTCACTTCTGTCTCCTGATCAAGCCACCTTCGATGCCTCGGCACCTTCCACTCTCAGTGGGAAGGTGAGAATGAAACAAGTGCCTACTTCCAGGGCACTCTCCACCGTCACTTCCGCTCCGTGATCATCGAGAATTCCCTTGACGATGCTCAGTCCCAACCCTGTCCCCTTGCCTACGTCTTTGGTCGTGTAGAAAGGGTCGAAAATGCGCTGCCGCGTGACGTCATCCATCCCTGTCCCATTGTCCCGGACGCGCACCTCCAGCGCCGTGGGCTCACCTTCCCCGCTCGATATCGTCTTCAATTGGACCTGAACGAGTCGATCTTCTATCTCCGGCCACCGGGATTCCGTTGCCTGAACAGCGTTCACGACAATGTTCATGAACACCTGACTCAACTTTCCACTTTGACACCACAACAATGGAGGTTCATCATCAAATTCCACTTCGATTCGGGCCTTGCTCCTCGCCCGATTTCCGAGAACCGTGATGGACGCCTCCAGCAGGTCTTGCAGCGACGCCTCTACCAAGTCGTCTCCATCCATCCTGCCAAAAATCCGCAGGCCTCTTACAATCCGCGCGGTCCGGTCTGCTCCCTCGAGGATGCCCTTGATCAATTGCCGGCTTTCATCCATGAGGAAACCCAGGTCCAGCTGTCGGGCCCTTTCTCGGGCACGATCCACCATGTCCCCGGCTCCCGGAGCACCCTCGGCCAAGGCCGCCAGGGCCGAAGAATGTGCCTCGATGATCTCTATGAGTTCCTCCAAATCACGGCTGAGCGACGTGGCATTGGACTGGACATAGTTGATGGGGTTGTTGAGCTCATGGGCGATCCCCGCCGTCATCTGACCCAGCGATGCGAGCTTCTCGGTTTGAATCAGCTGGTCTTGCGCTCCCTTGAGTCTGTCCAAGGTGGAGGATAGGTCTCGATTGGCCTCAGCCAAAGCTTCCGTCCGCCGACGCACACGGGCTTCCAATTCGGCATTCTGTTCCTTCACAATGCGCTCGTTTTCCAACGAAGCCGCCAATGCCTTGGCATTCGCTTCGTCACTCGATCGCTTCAGTTGGTTGATGCGGTTGCCCAAAGCGAAACTGAGCAGCAACATTTCCAACACGGTACCGATTGGCATGAAGGCCGCTGTCATTTGGGTGGATGGCATGACCCCGAAATCCCGCAACGCCTGCATGGTTACGGCGATGAGGAAAATGAGCCAAGCCACGAAGTACCAAGGCGCAGATGGGTTCCCCCGGCGCCAACTGATGATGCTCAAGACCAACATGGCCGGCGCGGAAAGGGCACCGAGGTTCACCAGGTTATAAGCCACCATGGGACGGCCCAAGATGGCAGCCAGCAATGCCGCACCATAGACGGCGAGTAAGACCTGAATCAGCCGGTTCCACTTGGGGGTATAGCGGCGAACCTCCAGAAAATGCCGCGCGAAAATCAGTGCAGCCAATCCACTGAATGCACCGGTCAATGTGAGGCCATTCAACGCCAGCCAGGGTACATCTCCCCAGATCAATCGGTCATACCCATTGAATCCCCACTGGACCAGACCAACGGTAAGAACCACGAAAATGTAACTGAAATAGGCGCGTTGCCCCGTACTGAATGCCAAGAAGAGGTTGTAGATGAGGATGGCCAAAACCATGCCTGTGTAGAGGGCAACCGCCAGGTCACGCCTTGACCGGAGCAACTCCACCTTGTCCACCCGGATCAATGAGAATGGAAGTAGGACCGGCTTGCTGCTGCGCACGCGAAACCAAAGCTCGTGTCCTTCGTTGATGGGGATTTCGAATGTGGGAATCAAGTCCTTTTCCAAACCCAGCGCGGCTCCTGAAGTCACATTCCCGAGCACACGTGGGCCGTCCAAGAAAAACGCATCGATGTGGTCCAACGTGGGGTTGTCCAAGACAATGCGGGCATTCCTAGGTGCCCCCTGCCATCCCGATACCCTCACCCACCAAGTGCTGCTGGATGAACCCAGGTTCGGATGATCACTTTCTAGGGGCTCCAATTGTGCCAATTGCAGGTGAACCTGCTCCGGCCTCACCACGGAGGCCGCGTCCTCAAAGGCTTCAAGCCTCAAAGCATCAACAGGAACAACCCCCGTTTCCCCGCACCCTGCAAGCAGAGGCAGCAAGAACAAAAAGAGCACCCGATGCAGCATGAGCCCCCGTCCGTATGGCGGGTGGCACTGCATCAGGCGAGGTGATTCTCGATGCGGTAGTTGATGCGGTGGAAACGTCCGTCCACCCCATGCACATGGCTTGGCTCCTCCGCGGTTCGCCGCACAAGCTGCTGAACGTCTTCTGCCGCGGCATCGATGCCCTCCGGGTATTGGAAATGGCCGATTTCAGATCGGATGGGTGGTGCGGGGTAAGAGAATTGCCCGTCCTCACCCAAATCCTCGAGTATGGTAAAACCCAGTTCGCGTTGAATGGGGCGCATGTTGACCCCCATGAACGCATAGCCATGACGTATGTCCAACCTCGGCATCAGGCCCAGGCCCACGCAAGCCATGGGCAGCATCCCGATGCCGGCCATGGCCGCTTCCCTTCGGCTCCACAGGGCACAGAATTCACCGCAACCTTCTCCTTGATGACGATCGAGAAAAGCCCCCACTTCCGGATGCTCGTCTCCGACGGCACGCTCGAGTGGCAACTTGTGGTCGGTCTGTCTTTTTTGCAAGCGCATGCCGCTCAGAAGCACCTCATCGTTTTGGCAGGTGAGCAGAAACACCGTCGTGTCCGGGTCCCCGACCCAACCCTCGTCAAAAGAAGTCAGCTTGGTGATGCCCGAGGCACGAAGAACTTCTTTGTGTCCCTCAGAAAAACGACGGGACAAATCGAGGTCATCCGCAGAAGCAAATACGTGGAGCGTCGCTTCCCGCAGGCCGCGGGCGACGTCTACGGACTCACGCGGTATGTGCGAGGGAGAGCTGCTCATTGAAATCAAATCTGATGCGTTGGTCCGCAATGTCTTCCCCGAGGAGAACGCGGCGAATGACGGAAGCAGCCATGCCTGCCCCCAAGGCGACATCGCTGTGCAATTGGGGCCAGCCGACCAGGGTTTTTCCCACTTCGGCCAAGCTCTCTCGCGCCCGTTCACTGATGGCGGACAGGTCCACGAATGCGTCGAGCAATTCGGGGGTCCAGGATCCTCCGCCAGCGAGCTCCGTCAACTGCTCTGGCGAAAGGCGGCCGTGCAGGAAGCCCACCGTTTCTTCCAAATCATAGCGCTCGATGTCCACCAGCCCGCGGTCGTTGGTTTCCATGACCAAAGGCATGCGGCGGTCCCGTGCCCCCAGACGCACCAAGGCCTTGGCCCAAGGAGCGTCACAGGAATCAACCACAAGGTCCAATCCATCGAGAAAATCCGACATCACTTCCGGAGCAAATCCGTCGGGCCAAATCTCCACTTCGAGGTAGGGATCCACTTCCGCAATGGCACGCGCCGCAGAAATGACTTTGGATTGGCCCAATTCAAACAGGGAAGCGGGAATGCGATTCAGGTTCGACAATTCCAAAGTGTCAGCATCGGCCAAATGCAGTCGCCCCACCAACCGCTCCATCGCAAGTGCCAAAGCCACACTGCGTCCAACCGACATGCCCACCACACCGACGGATTTACCTCCCAACTCCTCCTGTTCCTCACCGCGGATCTTGTTGCGGTTCCGGTTGGTCCGAACCGCAATGAACTCCGCCTCCTCCAACAACAGAATGGCCTTTTTACGCCAGGGATACCAAGCCACCGTGCCATATCGACCCGTAGGACTGCTTCCTTCGCGAGCAGCAAAGGCCGCATCCGCCTCCTCCGTAGAACCGCCCGGCTTCTCGCTTCGGAACCACTCTCGCCACTGATTGGCCAAAGTACCCGCGTACAATGGAGCATCCGTTTCCTTCGTGAAAGCCCGCCAAGCCTCCCTCCCGGATGGGGAAGACAAGTGGAACAAGACCGCACGGTAGGGTGAAGGGATCATTCCCGTGAAATTCCAACTTGAAAACCGGTCTTCTGCAAGGACGCAGACAGCTTATCCACGTTGAACGGTGGATGTCCGAAGCCAGGGCAAAATGAGACCTGCAACCTTTTGAATGAGCTTGCGTATGCAACGATATGCTACTGACCACTCCCACTTTCAACATTGAGATTCTGCCCAATGCCCTGGCGGCATTGCCGGAACTGTTCATCGGGCTCGATGAAGTGCTGCCCGCACTGGACATCCAACTGGAAGAAGTATGGTCCGGAGACGACGGCCATGCCACCGAAGTCTTGATTACCGCGAACATCAAGCAAGCCATCCTCGACTCGCGCCCGGTTTTCTTGGTGGATCCGTCCCCCGATTCCGCAGAGTTGGCCAAACTCCTGGATACCGGAAGGCCCACCCGCTGGGTTGCCAATCGCACACCCAAAAGCATTTGGGTGGACAGTTTCGCACGTTTCCTCTTTACGCTGCGCATCGATCAGAAAACGCAGCATGAGCGCAACTACGGGCGCATCTCCGGCGCTACCAAGGCCCTCCGAGGCAACAAGCCCAGCAAGCGCCGCAAAGCGAGCTGACAAGCTGCACACCCCAGGGCCTCCCACCCCGCACGTTTCTTACAATTCTCCGGCGCGCATGCGGATGTACCGGCCTCCCAGCAGGTTGGCCCAATCCCGAATGACCGCCAAGCTCTCCTCCGTTTCGGGG
>JAURDB010000076.1 GCA_030828175.1 Flavobacteriales bacterium | reverse complement strand
AGGATATCATTGACATACTGCTCTGGAGTCAGAGTGCTGTTTACTTGTAATTGGGCTTGGACAGGTGAAGCCAGCAGACAAGAAACGAGGACCCAGATGACCAAATGGGGCGCAGGGAGGAAAGAGTAGAACATATATCAAAGGGCAAAATAGGAACGAACGTTTATGCTCAAGCGGTTGGGCCAGATTTGAGGGCGGTCAAGCGTGTAGCGGTGTACCTTCGGTTTATGTCAAGGCTGATTGAGGTTCGGGACGTTTGGAAGACTTATCAGGTCGGCCAGCAACAAGTGCACGCGTTGCGCGGGTTGACCTTGGCTATCGAACAAGGCGAGTACACGGCATTGATGGGCCCTTCGGGTTCAGGTAAATCAACGCTGATGAACATGTTGGGTTGCTTGGATACCCCGACTTCAGGAAGCTATCACCTGGCAGGGGAAGACGTTGGCAAGCTCGACGATGACGCCCTGGCGGACATCCGAAACCGCAGGATTGGTTTTGTTTTTCAGACTTTCAACCTGATGCCGCGATACACCGCCCTTGAAAATGTGGCGTTGCCCATGGTTTATGCCGGCATGGGCCGGGCCGATCGGTTTGAGCGCGCCAGGGAGGTGCTGGAGCAGGTGGGTCTCGGTGACCGCATGGACCACCGGCCCAATGAATTGTCCGGTGGACAGCGTCAGCGGGTGGCCGTGGCCCGAGCGCTGGTGAATCGCCCGGATCTGTTGCTCGCGGATGAACCTACGGGCAACCTGGACACCACGACGTCCATCGAAATCATGGCGTTGTTCGAAGAAATTCACCGGGCTGGAAACACGGTGGTACTCGTGACCCACGAGGAGGACATTGCCGCCCACGCGCACCGTGTGGTAAGGCTCCGCGATGGGGTTGTCTCCAGTGACGAAAAGCAAGGTGCCGTGAAGGCTTGAATCGCCGCATCTTTGCACGGAGGATCGGAGCGTTTCCGATCCATGGATGTCGGATTCCCAAAACAAGCGAGCGTGAAGCGCCACACAGTATCCCAATTGCTCGATACAACCCTTGTCGGGCAGGAAGTAACCGTTTGCGGATGGGTCCGCACTTTCCGGAATGACCAGTTCCTCTCGGTGAATGACGGTTCCAGCCTCGAGAATCTCCAACTCGTCATTGACCGAGACAACACCTCTGAGGCCCTTCGCAAGCGGCTGAACACGGGCGCTGCCATTTGCGCCGTGGGTCAATTGGTGGAGAGCCAGGGCCAAGGCCAGGCCACGGAAGTCGAGGTGGGCAGCCTCGAGGTTTTGGGAGATGCCGACCCTGAGGTGTATCCCATCCAGATGAAACGCCACACGATGGAGTTTCTGCGCGAGAAGGCCCACCTGCGTTTCCGCACGAGCACTTTCAACGCGGTATTCCGCCTGCGCCACGGCCTGCAGTTCGCCATCCATGAGTACTTCGATCAGAACGGCTTCTACATGCTGCACACGCCCATCGTGACGGGCAGCGATGCAGAAGGTGCGGGTGAAATGTTCCAGGTCACCACCCTCGACCTCGACAACGTGCCCAAGACCGAAGATGGCGCTGTGGACCACGCGGCGGACTTCTTCGGAAAGCCGGCCAACTTGACCGTGAGCGGGCAGCTGGAGGCGGAGCTGGGTGCCATGGCGCTGGGCAAGGTCTACACGTTCGGCCCCACCTTCCGCGCCGAGAACAGCAACACCTCTCGCCACCTCGCCGAGTTCTGGATGATCGAGCCCGAGGTGGCCTTCAACGACCTCACCGACAACATGGACCTCGCCGAGGATTGCCTCCGGTTCGTGTTGAGCAAGGTCCTGGAGCGCTATCCCGCTGAACTCGAGTTCCTGGCCAAGCGGGAAGCCGAAGCCGAGAAGCAGCTGCCTGTGGACCAGCGCAATGAAATGGGCCTGATCGAGCGGTTGCGCTTCGTGACGGAGAACCCCTTCGTTCGGATCACCTACACCGAGGCCATCGATTTGCTTCGCAACTCCAAACCGTACAAGAAGAAGAAGTTCAAGTACCCCGTGGAGTGGGGCATCGACCTTCAGAGTGAGCACGAGCGGTGGCTGGTTGAGAAGAAGTTCAATCAGCCTGTCATCCTGACCGATTACCCTGCCAAAATCAAGGCGTTCTACATGCGTGCCAACGACGACGGAAAGACCGTGGCCGCCATGGATGTGCTGGTTCCCGGAATCGGAGAACTGGTCGGGGGAAGCCAGCGGGAGGAGCGCTTGGAGGTGCTGCAGAAAAAGTGCGCCGACTTCGATATTCCGGAGGACCACGTGTGGTGGTACCTCGACACGCGCAAGTTCGGGACGGCCCCCCACGCCGGTTTTGGCATGGGTTTTGAAAGACTCGTAATGTTCGCGACCGGCATGACCAACATCCGGGACGTGATCCCCTTCCCCCGCACACCCCAGAATGCCGAGTTCTGAGTGCGGAAAAAGGGCATGAACGCGTTAATTTCCTGAATGCTCAAGCAAAGCCTACAACAAAAGCTCCTCCAGAAACTGAGTCCCCAGCAGATTCAGTTGATGAAGCTGTTGCAGGTGCCGACGTTGGAGCTCGAGGCGCGCATCAAGGAAGAGCTCGAGGCCAATCCCGCTTTGGAGGAGGGCCGTGAGGAGGAGCCGGAGCACGACAGCGCGGAAGGCTTGGATGACGACCGCGGGGAGACGCGGGATGACTTTGATTTTGACGCCTATCTCGATGACCCCACACCGGGTTACAGGTATGCGGTGAACAACCATGCAGAACACGAAGACAGGGAAACCGCCTTCGGTGCTGGGGAGACTTTTTCGGAGCGCCTGGCGGCACAAATCGGCCTGCGCCCGGTTTCCGATCGGCAGCGCATGCTGGCTACCTTTCTCATTGGCAACCTCGATGAGGCGGGGTACTTGAGGCGAGACCTCTACGCGATTTCCTCCGACCTCGCCTTTGGGCAAGGCTTGGAAGTAGACGAGGAAGAGTTGGAAGAGGTGCTGCACATCGTTCAGGAATTGGATCCCGCAGGTGTTGGAGCGCGGGACCTCCGAGAGTGCTTGCTCATTCAAATCGATCGGAAGCTGGATGCCAAAACCGGTGGAGCGCAGCCCGCATTGTCCCTGGCCCATCGCATCCTGGAAGAACAGTTCGAGGCCTTTACCAAAAAGCATTACGACAAACTGGTCGCCCGGCTGGAGGTGGACGAAGACACACTTCGGGCCGCCATGGAAGAGATTACCCGGTTGAACCCCAAGCCCGGCAACTCTGGAGCCGACAACGCCCGTCCCATACAAGCGGTGGTCCCCGATTTCCATGTCTCGGTGGAGGGCGACGAATTGCGTTTGCAGATCAACGGGCGAAACGCTCCGGAGCTCAGGGTCTCCAATGAATACCGGGACATGATGGAGGGCTATTCGGCTGCGAAGAATCCCGACCGTTCGCAAAAGGATGCCATCACCTTCGTCAAGCGAAAGGTGGATGCGGCCAAGTGGTTCATCGACGCCATCAAACAGCGGCAAAACACCTTGCGCATCACCATGCAAGCCATCCTGGAAATCCAGCGTGACTATTTCCTTACCGGCGATGAGACCGACCTCAAGCCTATGATTCTAAAGGACATAGCGGATAGGATTCAGATGGATATCAGCACGGTTTCGCGGGTGGCGAATTCGAAATACGTGCAGACCCCCTACGGGACTTTCCTGCTCAAGACCTTGTTCAGCGAGTCACTGACCACGGACAGCGGAGAAGAAGTTTCTACGCGGGAAGTCAAGAAGATTCTGGAGGAAGCGGTCGAATCAGAGGACAAGCGGAAGCCGCTCAGTGATGAGAAGCTGATGCAAGTGCTCCAGGACAAGGGATACCGCATTGCGAGACGGACCGTTGCCAAATACCGGGAGCAGCTGGGCATACCCGTAGCCCGACTGCGCAAGGAGCTCTGATGCGCAGTTTGGCCCTGATCATTTCTTATGTTTTGCATCCGCTGTGGATGCCGCTCTGGGTGTTCTTCATGCTGTGGGCCGTGGATCCCTGGCTCCGTCTCCAGCCCACGGTCATGGTTTACGTTTCCTCCATACTGCTTATCAATGCGTTGGCTCCTGCCGTCTCCATTTATGTCCTGCACAGGCGGGGCGCACTGAGCGATCTCGAGGCTTCAAAGCGGAAAGAGCGGACCCTGCCTTTCTTGGTGGTGATGTTCTACCAAGTCCTCGGCTATTATGCCTTGACGCGCCCGGGCGTGTTTCTCCCCTCGGAGCTGATGTCGTTGATCTTGGGTATGATGATAGCACTGGCAGCAGGCATGCTGCTCACACGTTGGATCAAGGTCAGCATGCACCTGCTCGCCTCCGGTGGGGCTTTGGGTGCACTTTGGTCTTTCAACCTGCTGCACGATCTCGGCCTGGGAGCGTTGCTGCCCCTTGGCTTCCTTGCTGCGGGATGCGTCGGCTGGTCCCGCATGAAATTGGGCGTTCATACCCCAAGGGAGCTTGCTCTGGGCTTCCTGCTTGGGTTCTCCTTGATTCGGTGGGTGGTGGAATGGGGGGGCACCCCTTGAAGGGTCAATGCCCCAGTTTGCACTGCCATCGCCAAGCATCCCTCAAGCTGTCTGCGAGAGACCGCCGCGTCTTCCATCCCAGGATGCGCTCGGCCTTGGAAGGATCCGCGTATATCGCGGTGACATCGCCGGGGCGTCTCTCTCCGTAGCGATGAGGTACAGTTTCACCTGTTGCGTCCTGGAACGTCTCAATGACCTCTTTCACACTGCGTCCCCGGCCCGTTCCTAGGTTGAATACATCCATGGCACCCGGATTTGCCTCCAGCCATTTCAATGCAGCGACGTGGGCTTCGGCCAGATCACAGACGTGCAAGTAATCCCGGATGCAGGTGCCATCGGGGGTGGGATAGTCATCCCCGAAGACGGTTAATTCGGGTCGGATTCCGGCTGCGGACTGGGTCAAGAAGGGAACGAGGTTGGCGGGGGTGCCGATGGGCAATTCCCCAATCTCCGCGGAAGGGTGGGCTCCTATGGGGTTGAAGTAGCGCAACAAAGCCACCCCCAAGCTGCCATTGGCGGATGCATGGCTGTATTCCAGCAATTGCTCACAGCACTGCTTGGTGTAACCGTAGGGGGAAGCGGCGGGTTGTATCGGTGCTTCTTCATTCACGGGCAATGCGTCAGTTTCCCCATAGACCGTGCAGGAAGAACTGAAGACGATATGTTTTACCCGGTGGTCTCGCATCATGGCAGCCAAGCGAGCGGTTGCACCGATGTTGTTAGAGAAATATTTCTCGGGAAAGGACACGCTTTCGCCCACCGCCTTGTCCGCAGCAAAGTGGATGACCCCATGCAACGGTTGTTCCATGATGTGCCGCATGCCAATCGCGTCTCCGCAATCGACGGCATGAAATTCCACTTTGCGACCGATGATGCGCTCCAAGCCTTCCAACACTTCCGGCCGGCTGTTTCGGAGGTCGTCCACGACGACAGGCTCAAAGCCCGATTCCACGAGGGCAACGACGGTGTGCGATCCTATGAATCCCGCTCCACCGGTCACGAGAATTCGGGGACGGGTGGGGTGGGAAGACATGTCGCAAATATCGGAAACCTTTCAGGGCTACATCGCGTATATGCGCGGGGACTCACTCGGAGGTCCTCTTTGTCCATGTCTGCGAATCACTACAACCTCGATTACCTGAAGCAGGTGTTCCAAGGCAATGATGCCATGGTGCAGCGCATTTTGGGGCTTTTCGAGTCCGAGGTTCCGCGGTATTTCCAGGAAATGGAATCTTTGCTCCAACAGGACCGCTGGGAAGAATTGCACCCGCTCGCTCACAAGGCCAAAAGCAGCATTGGGATGTTGGGTATGGAGAAGCTGCTTGAGCAGGTATTGCTGATTGAGCATCACTCGCGTACCAAAGGGTCCAAGGAACAAGTGATAAAATCACTCGCGCTTTCCCGCAACTTGCTCGAGGACGCGCTGGGTGCACTTGGCAAGGACCGCTGCAGACAGACTCCGACAAGTGAATGCACAACCCGCCAACGGAATACTTCCGGTTTGGGGAGCAGTTCTGCCCGAAGAAGTTTGTACCGGGCATAAGTGGGTCTTCGAGGAGGGGTTGACACTTCGAAGTAAATTCGAAGCGTGTCAAAACACCTTCCTACCATCTTTCAGCAGGCCGCCATTCAACATGGCATTTCCAAAAGCGAGCTGCAGCGGCAATGGGACCGGCTTCAGTCGGGTCCGAGCCATTGCACCCCGGTTGCGCCTTGCCGCCGAGGAGATGGGATCCACACCTTTAATTCTCAGGAGCTCGAGCGGTGGGCTGAGCGAGGCGCGTCACTGAAGGATGGGGAAGCGGTGAGGTTTGTTCCCGCCAGTGGGGCAGCCAGTCGCATGTTCAAGGCACTGGCCAGCCGGAATCCAGAAGCCGTCGACCAGCTCAACAAGCGGTGGAAGGAATTTCCTTTCCGTGCCCTTGCCGAAGCCACAGGTCCCTGTGGAGATGCCGATCAAAAATGGGAGGCCGTCATGCATCGTTTGGGCTTGCCCGACATGCCCAAAGGAGCGTTGCCCTTCCACCTTTATCCCGATGGCGCGAGGACCGCTTTCGAGGAGCACATGCGGGAGTGGAAAGAGACATTGCCCCAGTCCGAACGTCCAGTGGTCCACTATACCCTTCCAAGTGAAGGTCGCGCGGGTTGGGATCAACTGCTGAAAATGGCTGCCGGGAGGAGTGGTGTTGACGTTGCCAGTTCAGTTCAGCATCCTGCGACCGATACGATGGCAGTGGGGGAAGATGGGAATCCCTTCGTCACCGCTGAGGGACGTCCTTTGTTTCGCCCCGGAGGCCACGGCTCTCTGATCAAGAACCTGTCAGATTTGGGACAGATCCACCCCGGTGCAATGATCAGCATCAAGAACATCGACAATGTCCGTCCGGAGTCGGCTTATTCGGTGGTGCTTCCCTGGCGGAGGGCCCTTTTGGGATGGACGGCGGAGTTGAACGCCCGCCGCCACAATGCCCTTGAAGCCTTGGCCGAAGGAAACTTGGCGCCGGCGAAACTGTGGCTATCCGAGGGTTTCATTCACCCGGGGGAACCACGTCCTGATACCCATGCGGAATTGACAGCAGCATTGGATCGTCCGCTGCTGGTCGCGGGAATGGTGCGAAACGAGGGAGAACCCGGTGGTGGGCCTTTCTGGCTTCGCGATTCAGAGGGAGTCCTCCGGACCCAAATCGTGGAGTCTGCTGAGATGGACCTCGCGGACCCTCAGATAGGCAATTGCATTGCAGGAGCTACCCACTTCAATCCGGTTGACCTTGTATGCGTCCTTCACGACGGGGCTGGGAAGCCTTACGATTTGGATCGTTTCATCGACTCCCGCCGGGATTTCCTGGTATCCAAATCGAGCGGGGGACGATCCCTTTTGGGTTTGGAACACCCGGGTTTATGGAATGGAGCGATGGGTTGTTGGAACACCTACTTCGTGGAAGTGCCTTCGGAGACCTTTGCCCCGGTGAAGACGATTTTCGATCTGTTGCGGCCCTCCCACAAGGCTTGAAAATGAAAAGGGCCACTTTCCTAGGAAAGCAGCCCTTTTACAAGTAGAATGATCAGTTTTTTATCAAGCCTTCAAGATCCGGATGGAAACCACCTTGCGGCCATTCAGAAGGCGCAAGCTGTAAATGCCCGAGCGGAGCTCACCCATGTTGTCGAGGCGGACCGGGGCTGTCAATTGTCCAGCGGTAAGGCTGATTGACTTGACAGGTGTTCCCTGGTGATCCAAGACCTGAAGGAGGGCACCTTCCTGCAACGTTCCGCGCACATTTACGCTCAAGGACTCGTTGAAGGGGATGGGGAAGGCGCTGATCTCAAGGGAGTTGCGGTCGTCTTCCATGCTCTGGGTGTGGGCGGCGAGTGCCGTCTTGAGTCCAGCGGACATGGCAATGTTGAAGGGAACCGCCTGACCGTCGATGAAGAGGCGGCCGAAGTTGGCATTGCTCACGCCAATGGCGAGCAGGGCCATGCGGGCACCTTCAGGGCAGGTCACCTTGAGGGCAACGGGAGCATCCTTGCGCACGCTTCCCTTGTCGAAAGCGAGCTTGAGTTGACCGTCCGTCACGTCTTCACTCGTGAAGGTGCCGTCCGCGATCATGTCGCCATTGTAGTGCACCAGCGCATATGTGAACTCGTATCCGGGTTCCACATAAGGGGTGGCCACTTTGGCTTCAATGAACTGACCGCGCTCACAAGCGGTGAAGGTCTGGAGGAAGGATCCACCGTTCACGTTGATCACGCCATTGGACTGATCCTGGGTCACCGAGCAGTTGCCAGACACGATGAGGTCGAGGCCTGCAGCCGTGCGGCTCATGGCATTGTTCGGAACATCGTAAGTGTCAGCATCGGACTTGCGCCCGTCCAAAGCGCCAGCGAGGTTGGGTGTAGCACTGCGCACTCCTGTAGAGAACTTCACGTTCTTGTCGAGTTCTTCTCCGTAGAGGCGGGCGCCGCCTACGAAATTTTCGGCATCATCGGTGCCTGGAATGACGCAAGAGGCGCCGTTCATGGCCCGCACCACGAGCGTATACTCGTCATTCTTCAACGTGGGGATGGCCAGGTTGTCGAGAATGAGGCTCGTACCGTTGTAATTGTCCGGAGTAAACGTCTGGAGCGCCTTCGGTGTGAAGGAAGCATCCATGATGGCTACGTCAACGGTACCGCCGTCGAAATCGACACTGGCAATCACCTCGATGTAAGAGATGGAACCTTTGGAGCAGGTCCGAAAGCTCTGGGTCAACATGCCTTCAACGTAGATGGCGGTGTTGATGTGATCCTGCTCGGTCTTGCACAGGTCATCCTGAGGAGCAGCGGCAAAAGCCGTTTGTGTGAGGAGGGCGCAGAGGCCCAAAAGGGGAATAAAACGAATCATTTGAAGAGGATTTGTGTGGATTCGAGCCCCTTTACGCCAGGTCTAAGAATGTAGTTTCACTTCGACGAAAAAAAGTGAAAAACCAGACCATAAAGTACTGATTAACAGACAGAAAGAAATTGGAAAATACTCAGAGGGAGAGGTCCATCCTGCGGGTTGCCCCGGGAAATTCCTGCTCATCGTGGTTGGAAGCGACCACCAGAGTCCGGTCGAAGCGCCAGTTCAATACGAGCTCATTGTACCATGCGCGCCCTGCTTGGTCCAGGTGCGAACAAGGCTCGTCCAAGAAAATGGCGCCAGAAGATGTGGCAAAAGCAAGGGTCAGGGAAAGGCGTTGTCTCATGCCTGAACTCAGCTCTCGGATGCGCACGTTTCCCTTGGCAGAGAGCAAGGCCAGATTTCTCGCAGCCACAACGTCCATTTCGGGCATGGCATCCCGCAGTCGGAAGTGGAGATCGAACTGTTCATCCACTGTAAGGTCCTGTATGAGCGATTGGTCAGGTGCGCAATATGTCAGGGTCAACGGCACCTCCATGGGGTCCAATGCGACGCCGTTGGATGTCCACTGCACAGATCCTTCAGTGGGAACATCGAATCCACACATCAAGCGCAATAGACTTGATTTTCCGCTGCCGTTCGCTCCGAGAAGGGCGGCAGTGGTCCCCGGCGGGACCTCCAAGTCCTGATGCCGCAGAACCCACTGCTTTCCGTATCGCTTGCCAGCGGCTTGAATGCGGATGCCGAGTGGATGCAATGCCATCAGAAGGGGCCTCGAACAATGCCTTTGTCTGAAGCCCGTATGAAGTCCAGGATGGTCTCTTTTGCGTCGCTCACTGGCAACTCCATTTCGACGACTTTGATCGCCTGGGACATGTTGCCTCCTGTGATGTAGAGGGTGCGGTAGATGTCTTCTACGGCACGAACGAATTCATCCGGAAATCCCCGTCTCCGCAGTCCAATGGCATTGACCCCTATGTAGCTCAGCGGCTCACGGGCCACCTTGACATAGGGGGGGATGTTCTTTCTGACAAGGGAGCCACCGGCTACGAATGCATGCTGTCCAATGCGCACAAACTGTTGCACAGCGACGACCCCTTCGATGATGACCCAGTCCTCGACGGTAACATGGCCTGCGATATTGGCGTTGTTTGCCAAGACACAATGGTCGCCAACAGATGCGTCGTGAGCGACATGCGTGTAGGCCATCAAGAGGCAGTGGGAGCCCACGCGGGTGGTCATTCGGTCTGTGGTTCCCCGGTTGATGGTACAACACTCGCGAATGGTGGTGTGGTCCCCGATGACGGCAGTGGTATCTTCTCCATCATACTTCAAGTCCTGGGGCATTCCACCGATGACGGCCCCCGGAAAAATGCGGCAATGCGCTCCAATCCGTGAACCGCTCAGAATCGTGGCATTCGGACCAATCCAAGTACCCGCACCGATGCGCACGTTGGCCTCGATGGTGGCGAACGGACTGACGGTAACCCCTGGGGCTATTTCGGCCTCAGGGTGGATGGAGGCCAAGGGAGAATGGGTGGTATTTGACTCAGTAATGTTCATGCAGAAGAGGAAGTGGTCACCCGATCACGGATGATTTGTGCCAACATTTCGGCTTCAGAGACGAGCTTGTCTCCCACATATGCCTTTCCGGTCATGTGAACGAGCCCTCGGCGAATCGGACTGGCGAGTTGCAGTTTGAATAGGACGGTGTCTCCCGGCATCACTTTCTGCTTGAACCGCACATTGTCGATTTTCATGAAGTAGGTAGACCAATGCTCGGGATCCTCGACCCCACTCAAAGCGAAAATTCCGCCCACCTGTGCCATGGCCTCAATCTGGAGGACGCCCGGCATGACAGGATTTCCGGGGAAATGTCCCTGGAAGAATGGCTCATTCATCGTCACGTTCTTCAATCCGACAATGCTCTCCTCGCTGCGCTCGATGATCTTGTCGACGAGCAAGAACGGGTACCGATGGGGCAGGAGTTTCTCGATGTCGTGGATGTCCATAAGCGGCCTTGTCCTCGGGTCGTAGCGAGGGATGCCCGCTTCTGCATTCCGTTTGCGTTTGAGCATCTTGGCGAATTCCACATTGCCTGCATGCCCTGGGCGGGCTGCCAAAACGTGCCCTTCGATGAAGAAACCTGTCAATGCCAAGTCTCCCACGATGTCCAACAGTTTGTGGCGTGCCGGCTCGTTTTCGAACTGCAATTGGGTGTTGTTGAGGACCCCGATCTTACCGGGTTCCACTTTGAGACCGGGTTTGCCTGACAAGGTGGCAATCTCATCGATTTCCTCCTGCTGGTACTCCCTTTCGGCCAGCACGATGGCATTCTCAAGGTCCCCGCCTTTGATGAGGCCCTGTTCCAAAAGGGACTTTACCTCTTTCAAGAAGACAAACGTGCGGCAACGGCTGATGTCCGGCACGAATTGCCCGAGGTGATACATGCTGGCATGCTGCGTG
>JAURDB010000075.1 GCA_030828175.1 Flavobacteriales bacterium | reverse complement strand
CAGCAGCGGGAGCTTCCTCGGCTGCAGGAGCCTCCTCTGCGGGGGCTTCTTCAGCAGCGGGAGCCTCCTCAGCGGGAGCTTCTTCGGCTTTTGTTTCGGTTTCTTGGGCCTCTTCGCTCGCCGGAGCGGCGTCTTGGGCCTCCTGCGGCTGATCTGCCGCTGCACCTTCCGGTGCGTTTGCCTGATCTTCAGGCTTCTGATCCTCTTCGGTCATCATGACTCGAGGTTCTTCATTGTATCCATCCGACGCGCCATTCGAACAGAGAATTAAACAAAGGGCCACTGGCGCAGACCCAAACGGGGCGCAAAAATAGGATGAATCACGTGACCATCAACGAATAAGGTGAATTTTCCTCACCTCGCTTCTTCCTGATTCAACCGCGCATTCCCAAAACCTCTCTCACGGGCCGATTCCAACCAACCCCGTGCCTCCTGCTCATCGGTTGTCCGGGTGCGGTATCGGGTCAACCCTCCATCACGAAGAGAAGTAATGGCCCAATCCAAGGGGGCGTCCAAAATGGCATTGGCCAATCTGACCGGAATCGTGCTGCTGAAGACACCCAACTCGATGTACCAACGTTGGGCAACATCGGCTGAAACTTCGTCAACGACAACATCCACGTCCGTTGCAACAGGCACAGAATTCCCCTCCAGAGATGACACTGCACCCGGCAATGGGGAAACCGCGGTCGTGGAAGCCTCTGACAAGGGAATCCGACGACCATTCACATAGACGACAATGAAAGCGTCTGTCCTACCCGAATCTCTCAATTTATTGCGATGCTCACGTGCCTCGGATTCAGATGGAAACCGCCCAGAATAAAGACGCAACCAGCCATCCACACCCGCATCTTCCCGTGTCAAAGTCCCGAGGTCGGCCAGTGAATTGGCATCGGGCACTCCCCGGAATGCACCGATTTGCACACTGAACACGCGGCCCTCCACGTCGTCCCAAGTCGGAATGTCTTCTTTCACCCGAGGAACTGAAACCGCAGAAGACGCCCCCCCCCTGCGTTCCAAAGGAAACTCCGAGGCAACCGGTGCAGCCACCAGGCCTGCAGCATTCTGCCTTTCCTCTTCGCGCTCCACGGCGAGGTCTGAGGGTTCGGGACGGGACGAGCCCACCACGCGTTCTCCGTCGACAAACCTCACGACGAACGCATCCTTGTATCCCAACCCGCGGATGGCATCCCTTGCGATGACCGCCGCATCGTAGGCAGAAAAACTACCGGCCATGTATCGTGTGATACCGTTGGAAAGGGTTTGGGCCCACATGGGGTCAAAAGCAGAGAACAAAGCCGCTGGCAATGCCTTGCGGAAAGCGCCCACCTGGACTTTGTATTCCACCCCTTCCAACAACGGAGCACCCGCTTCAGCAGCAAACCGCTCAGAAGCCAGTGGAGCCGTTGCATCGACGGCAACAGCCGCACCCAATACCGCGCGCTCAAGGGCCTCCCTTTCAATGGGGCGCAGTGTCAACCCTCGGCCCCGACCTCCACCCGCATTGGACCGGCCCACAATTTCAGCTTCCGGCAGGACCACGCCATATCCCGCCACCTCACGATCCTGCCTTTTCACCGTTTCCAACACCACAGCGTCTGCGGACTCCATAGAGACGTCAGCCCTTCCGCTTTCCTCCAGACTCCGCGAATTTGCACTCAGGTCAACCACTGGGGGAAGGGGGTCTTCTGCAACAAGCGGTTCGCCCTCCGCCCTGGACGCATCGGCCACTTCTTTTGAATCCTCCCAATCCGACCATGCCTTCTTCAAACGACGCTCATTGAAGAAGCGCCGCTTGTCCCAAGCCATTGACGCTGCCCTCGAAGCAGCACCATCTGGTCGCGCGACCTGAATTTCATCGAACTCACGCCATGCGGAAACCAATTCCATGACCACGGCAGATTGGCCTTCATTCGCCCCCTCCACGAGCGCATTCAAACTGTCCAACTGACGAACAATCAACCCGGCAGCATCCAGCCCTTCTTCCAACATTTTCGCCACAGAGGCGCGTCGAACCCCGTCATCTGCAGCAGGCAGCCCCGTAGCATCGCCGCTTCGACCAGCACCCTCTGTCTGTTCTGCACTTGCATTGGCAACCAAGGACACGTTGGCTTCCGCCGCCTCAGTCGACGGGTTCACCGAAACAGGGTCTTCCCTTTTCAGTTCCGCTTCATCACCCCTGTCATTTCCGATGGAAGCCAAATCCTCGCCCCCCTCGGTTTCCATGAAGTCGTTTTCAGCGACCTTCTCGGATTCCGTCTCCACCTCTTCTTGCCCGTTGCCTTCCACAGCGTCATCATCGGCTGTTGCCGAATCCAACACTTCTTCGGCACCAACCTCACCCTTGTTTGGCTCCATGGCCTGCTCCTCTTCCATTTTCGCCTCGGCGACGGCTTCATCCTCAAAGGCAAGAAGCGCCGCATCCCAATCCGATTGCAACTGCCTCCAATCTTCGCTCCACAACCGCCACATGGCTTCTGATTCCAGCAACAATCGCTGGCGTTCGAGAACAAGGTCAAATGCCTCCCCACCTTCTGCTTTTCTGACCTGCCCACTCAAGTCGGCCAGGTTTTCGTCCCCGGCGGTAAGGGCCTCCCACCGGGCCAAGAGCGACTGGATTTCTTCGGTTCCAAAGGATTCCTCGAATTCCAAAGGCACCTGGGGCCCTTCGGAACTGAATGCCGGTTTTTCAGGCCGGTCCGCGCGGCACAAGTCCTCCAGCGCCTGAACGGACGTTTCCACCACTTCGAGGTATGCGCTGCGCACTCCCGGCTCGAGGGAATCCCATGCGTCGCCATTCAATACAGGCGCCATGCCACTTCCTTCCAGAGCCCGCTCCAGACGCTCCCAAGCTTTGACGACACGGGCATTGTCCCGGGCTGCCTCCGCCCATTCCTCCTTCAGCTCCTGGGCCGCCTCCTGTTGGCGTTCATCCCATGGGGGATCAAACCCCTTCTGGTCATCAACAGGAAAAAGCAAAGTCATCACGGTGCCCTCCGGCCCGGCTTCCCCGAACGACAGCAGCGGCCCTTCGACCACAACTTCAGCGGGTACTGCAGGATCTGCCGGGGATTCATCGACCTGGCTCGGATCCGTCCGTCCTTCCTCCATGGAAGAATCTTGGTCAGCAACATCTTCACTGGCCGCATCAGCCATGGACCCTGGTTCGGAAGTTTCTTCGAGCAAGGCTTCCTTGAATTCCTCCCACACTTCACCGTTGCGATCCAATTGGTCCTGCTGACGCCCCACCCAATCGCCGCGCCATCCTGCCGCCTCTTTCCGGGACCAGACGTCTCTCCATGAAGAAAGGGTTTCGGACCATCGAGACAACAGGAGATCCCCCTCCTGCATGGACAACTCGGACATTGCCGGGTCCACACCCGGCACATCCCTTCGGGCATCCAACCATTGGGACCACCGCAATTGCAGGGGCGTGATGTCTGTCCCCGAAGCATCCCATAACTCGCGTATCGCCAACCGCTCCCTGCGGTAAGCCAATGCCGCTTCCCCGGCCACAGCCGCCAAGGAAGGACTCGTGGCCGATTGAACCGCTCGGCTCCATTCGTCGAGCATGTCTCGGATGTCATCGACTTGGACGCCATCCAACCATCGGTTGTCCATCATGGAAGCGTCCGGCTGCCAAGCTTCAAGTGCATCGATCAAGTCAAACAACTCACCTGCTTTGGAAAAATCCGGTTCATCCAGAAAGTCCTGCTCCAGCACCAGCACTTCTTTGGCGCGGCGCTCCCAGATTTCTATGGCGACATCCGGTCTCTCCTCAACGAGGAAAGACAAATCCTGCGCACTCCTCGGCACGTCCGAATTCAACACTTCAATGGGCTGGTCCTTCCATTCCGTGCCCACCGCGGTGCCTCCGTTTTCGACAGATGATTCCCCAGAAGCATCCACTTTCTCAGAATCAAATGTTGCCTCGGGGCTGGCTGCATCCTCTTCTGCCCCGTCCATCACAGAAGAGCGATCCACGGTCCCTTCGCTGTCATTCGAAGAACCCGCTTCGAACCCGGCAACTTCATCTTCCTCGGCCTTCAGGTCATCAGAAGCAGAAGCCAACAAATCCTCTGAAGCCAGCCGTCCTGATAACCATGAGGACCAACCACCCTCTCCTTTCTCCTCAGCATCTGCGACCTCTGCCGTTGTGGAGGATGCGCCTTCAACCGGTTTGGGTTTTGACCCTGCCTGCAAATCAGAAAGAACCGCCCAATCTGCCGCCACATCGGTTTGGCCTTCCAACATCCAACCATCCGAGCCCTTGCGCAACTCCCAAGCACCGACACCATCGCCGAAAGCCTCGGCCAGAACATTCCCTTCCCTGTCCTCCAAAACCAACCGCACTCCTTCCATCCCCTGAAACGCCAAGTGCCCCATGTCTTCGCCATCCAAGGCCCCGGATGCCATCTCCTCACCCTGCGCAAACACACGCAAGGTCAGCCCTTCATCCGCCACTTCGTCTGAAGACCAGGCCACTGAGCCGGTGGCCATCTGTCCCTCGCCCAGACCCAGTCGGTACGCGTGAACGCGGCCTTCCAGTGCCGCCCGATCGGACGCCATCCATGCCCCACCTCCCGCCTCGGGAATGAAGAACACATCGTCATTGACTGAATTGATGGGGTAAGGCAAACGGTATGGTTGGGCTGTCGGGACCCCGTCCAGACCGCATGGAACCGCATAAATGTCAAAGCCACCCAGTCCTCCCGGTCGGTTGCTCGCAAAATACAAGACGCCTTCTTTGGAGAGGTAGGCATCCTGCTCATCGTAAGGAGAGTTCACACCGCCTTCCAGACGAATGGGCTCCGAATACTCCCCCATCCGAATGGAAACGCGAAACAAGTCACTCCCGGAACTGCCTTTCTTGCCCAGCGATGAGAAAACCAGGACCGTATCTCCATCGTGCAGAGCCATCCTTCCCGCAGGGGCTTTCAAGTCGGCTTTGCTCCTCAATGGCCGCGGGGTAGACACAAGGCGCAGGCCATCCACATCGGGCTCGTAATAGCGGAAGGAAGCCTCCGGATCGGCAGAGATCCTCTCGTATACCTCCAATGCCACCGCCTCAGCAGGGTCCCATTGCACCGACCGGCACATCGCCACGGCGCGCTCGGCTTCCGCTTTGAAACGGGCCTTCTTTCCCGCAGATGCCAAGTAGGCCGCATACAGATCTCCTGCCCGCTCGAAATCATATTCGAGATGGGCCAGCCTTGCCTGGTGAAAGCCCAAATCAAGATCGCCGCATCCCTTTCTGAGCGCGATGCGCAAATGACGCCGCACCATGGCCAATCTCCCCGGCTCTATCAAGGCACAGCCCGCCAAGCGTCCATGCAAACAGGCTTCCTCCGGATAAAGGCTGACCAACCGCTCATAATCCGGCAAAGCCTCTTGCAACCGGCCCGCTTCGTATGCCTCGGCCGCACGCCGCCTGACCTCTTCGGGGCCTTGGCCCTCCTGCGCCAGCAATTCCCCACCAGCAAGGCACAAGAAAAAAGCCACTGCACCCACCCGGGTACCCGTGAAGGCCCCGAAACAATGCAGCGCTATCCTCCTTGGAAGCATGCCCCCAAATTGCCCCAGCTACCGGCTCAATCGCGTAGGACTGCCGCGGTTTTTCAACAGGAAAGACCTGACCTTTTCCCGCACCTTCCGTCCGCTACCTTTGACCCCAGATTTACACCCATGTCGAACGCATTTTTCCAAGTCCCCTATCCCGAGAATGAACCCGTGCTTTCGTACGGTCCTGGAAGCCCGGAGCGAGAAGCCCAGCTTGCCAAGTACGACCAAATGCTGAACCAGGAGCCTGTGCAGGTTCCCATGGTCATTGGTGGCAAAGCTGTCTTCACCGACGATCGACGTGCCCTTACCCCGCCCCATGATCACCAGCGCGTCATCGGACACGCTCATTTCGGCACGGCTGAGCACGTGAAATCAGCGATAGATGCCGCCCTGGAAGCGCGCAGCAGCTGGGCTGCCTTGGACTGGGAACAGCGGGCGAGCATCTTCCTCAAAGCGGCAGAAATGCTCGCCGGCCCTTGGCGGACGCGCATCAACGCTGCCACCATGCTTGCCCAGGGTAAAAACCTGCACCAGGCGGAGATTGACGCCGCATGCGAATTCATTGACTTCTTGAGGTTCAATGCCCACTTCGCCCAGGAGATCTATGCGCAGCAACCCGAAAGCGCACCCGGCATCTGGAACCGACTCGAATACCGGCCGTTGGAAGGCTTTGTCTTTGCCATCACACCTTTCAACTTCACCGCCATCGCTGGAAACCTACCCATTTCGGCGGCACTGATGGGGAATGTCGTTGTCTGGAAACCTTCCGACGAACAGATTTACTCCGCCCATGTGATCATGGAACTGCTGCATGCCGCAGGACTGCCCGAAGGCGTGATCAATCTGGTAACCGTGGACGGACCTGTAGCGGGGGACGTCGTCTTCGAACACCCCGATTTCGCAGGCCTCCATTTCACTGGAAGCACAGGCGTGTTCCGCCACCTCTGGAAGACCATCGGAAACAACATTGCGTCCTACCGCACCTACCCCAGAATTGTAGGAGAGACAGGCGGCAAGGACTTTATCCTGGCCCATCGATCCGCTGAGGTGGACGAAGTGGTCGCAGGCATCATCCGCGGCGCTTTTGAATTCCAAGGACAGAAGTGCAGCGCCGCCAGCAGGGTCTACCTTCCAGACAATCTGTGGCCTGAAATCAAGGACAAGCTGATCGCGGAAGTCGGCACGCTGCAGGTAGGTGAACCCGGAAATCCCGAGAATTTCGTCGGCGCCGTTATCAGCCGCCGGTCCTTCGACAAGATCAAAGGATACATTGATGATGCGCGGGACCATCAGGATGCAGAAATCCTGTGTGGCGGAACCTGTGATGACAGCACGGGGTATTTCATCCACCCCACGGTCATTCTCGCCTCCGACCCCCATTTCAAAACCATGGAAGAAGAGATTTTCGGTCCTGTGGTTACCCTCTACGTCTACCCTGCCGACGACTTCGAAGGCGCGCTTCAATCGGTAGACAGCACAAGCGAGTATGCACTCACCGGGGCCATATTTGCCCGTGAGCGCTATGCCATTGACGACGCCATGCGCGCATTGGAAAACGCAGCCGGCAACTTCTACATCAACGACAAACCTACCGGTGCAGTCGTAGGTCAACAGCCATTTGGCGGAGCACGTGGGTCCGGAACCAATGACAAAGCGGGGTCCTTGCTGAACCTTCTGCGTTGGGTCAGCCCTCGGACCATCAAGGAAACACTGGTACCGGCCACCGACTATCGCTACCCATTCCATCAGTCATAATCCGCTGACGCAAAAAAAGGGGCGCTTGAAGCGCCCCTTTTTCATTTGCGGTTTTGAAAGTTCACTGTTAAGCCATTTCGACCTGCGCCTCTGGCATGGCCGCCGCTTTTTTGGCCAAGGCCTTCTTCCGAGCGGGCTTTGCTGCAGCCGGTGGTGGGCTGACTTTCGGTGTCGTCTCGGTCGCTGTTTCACCTGAAGGACGACGTGGCTTTCTGCCCCGATCCTCCATGGGTGTATTGGCCAGGTTGGCAAAAACAGCATCATAAGGGGCCTTCAACTTCCCATCCGCATCCAACCAAGAACACAAAACGAGGAACTTCTCTTTTTTGCCAGAAAGACCCACTGTGTCCACCTTGTTCAAATGGGTTCTCAATCGAAAAGCCGCATTCAAGATGCTGGCTTTTGCGTTCTTCTCTTTCGATGCCGGCAGATTCTTCATCACCATGGCGTCTCGCACCAACTCAGCATAACTGAGGGGTCGGTCACATTGCCGCAAGCGACGCATGATAAAGTTGCCCCAAACACTCTTGGGCCCCCTTTTCTTTGGCCGACCGGCCTTCTTCACCTTGACTTCGGCAACGGTGGGTTGTTTCTTGGGGCGACCTGGACGCAACTTCGCCAAAGGGACTTCTTCCAAAACAGGAGGGGCGGCGCCATCCGAGATTTCATTTCTTCCCCCGTCCAGCCGGGCCAACACCTCCTCAACGTGCTGTAGTTTGGCGATCAATTGAAACTTCTCCTGCTCGTAGAAGCTGCGAATTTGCCGCAGCTCATTCGAATTGAGTTGCACTGGATTTTTTCTTGCCATCTGTGTTTTCAGGTTTCACTTTTTACGTTCGTTTCGTAATTGATAGGCCGGGCGAAGTAAAGCAAACAAACGCGCTTTCAAAAATGACATTTGTCAAATGAAAACAAATCCCCGGGGAAACCCCCGGGGATGTCAAGGCTGTAAGCCGGATTCTGTGATCCCGAAGGACTTCCACCATTGATCTGAGCAACCTACCCTCCAACATCGGGCGGGTCGCCCTCAAACGTTGGTTTACATGGTCTTGCAGCCCGAAAGGTTTACCAAAGCCGTGCGGTCACCCAACACGCTGGTGGGCCCTTACCCCACCTTCTCACCCTTACCTGTGCCCGGGGGCCATCGGCGGTCTAAATTTCTGAAGCACTTTCTGTCACCCTTTCGGATGCCTCCCCTTTCGGAGAGTTCGGTACCCTTTGCTGTCCGGACTTTCCTCACCCCGAAAACGGAGCGCGGTGGAACACCTTGAACGCCAAAGATAGTTCCATCAATCCCAAGTGACCTCCATCACCACTGAAGCTCCACCCCTCAGAATTTCAACTTCTGTGGTCTGGCCTTCTTCAAACTTGGACAGCCCCTCCATATAGCCCATCATATCGAGCACCTCAATCTCACCAATACGAACAACAACGTCTCCCTTCTTCATGCCGGCAATCGCAGCCGGACGATCGTCACTCACACCATCAATCCTCATGCCCGTACCCGAATACAGGTAATCTGGAACCACACCCAGCGTCACTTTGAAGCGAGGCGCATCATCATTTGTGCTGTCTTTGGTTTTGGTAAATGGAATGGAATCCAATGCTCCGAGCTTCTGAACGATGCAAGCACTGTAGTCTGCAATGCGCACCATGCCTTCATAATTGAGTTTGTCCGCGGTGTCCGTAGGCTTGTGGTAGTCCTCATGCTGGCCGGTGAAAAAGTGCAAGACGGGAACATCCGCGAGGTAAAAGGAAGTGTGGTCGGATGGGCCCACCCCACTTTCACTGAGCACCAGCTCGAACCCTGCACCTTCTTCTGCGTTGCATTCTTCGAGAATGTCATTCCAAACGGGAGAGGTTCCATTCCCGTAAACCGCGAGCGTATCGCCCTTCAAACGACCCACCATGTCAAAGTTGATCATCCAGTCGATGTGCTCCATCCCCACCGTGGGTTCATCCGTAAAGTGATTCGACCCCCAAAGCCCTTTCTCCTCACCGCTGAAACTCGCCATCATCAGTGGATGGTCCACCATGGGAGCAACGGCATGCCGCGAAGCCAATTCGAGCAGCAAGGCCACACCGCTGGCATTGTCATCCGCCCCAGGGTGCAGTGCTGAGTCACCTTCTGCCTCGGCCCGCCACAAACTGTTTTCGTCGCCCCAACCCAAGTGATCGTGGTGACAACCGATAACGCCCCAACGCTGATTGGTGTCGACAACCGGCGCAGTGGCACCGATGACATTCTTTCCGACAATTTCCCTCACCATTGCCATACCCATCGTCAGGGAAGTATCACCATGACCATGCACCTGCATGGGGGGATGGGGCTTGTACCGGAAAGTTTGGAAATATCCAGAGTCCCCCGCTGCTTGCAATCCCAGCGACTTCATCCTGCGCGCAAGCCACTCGCCCGCTGCATAGGCTCCCGGCTTTCCAGTTTCCCTTCCTTCGAATCGATCTGCCGTCAATACTTCCACATCGGCACGCATCGCCTCGGCACTGGCTTGAAGTCCCATGTCGGAAATGGCCAGGCCTTGATCCTCATTTGCCCCCCCACATGCAGCAAGCATGCAGGCCGTCAAAACAAGGAGACCAGCAGAAGACAAAGTGCTCGAAAAGATGGAGGTGCGGTAAATCATGTGTCGGTGAACCGTTGATGGAGGTGCGAAGTTCTACATTCGCGTCGCTTTTTCACCCATGCGGTTCCAATCTCTCCTCCCTGCCCCTCACCACGCTTTGCTCGTGGGCTCTGTTCTTGCGTTGATTTCCTGTGGTACAGGCACCCCTGCTCCTGACGGGCAGGAAGGCGCACCTGACAAGTCCCAGGAAACTTCCTCAGCTCCTGCTGCTCCGCTCAGTTTGCCCGATCTGCCGGACAGCCTCGACCGCGGCTATGAAGAAGAGGTGCACTTCAACAACGTTCGCCAGCTCACATACGGCGGCGACAATGCCGAAGCCTACTGGTCTTTTGACGGGCGCAGCCTCGTCTTCCAAGCGACCAACCCAAGTTGGGGTGTGGAATGCGATCAGATCTACGTGATGGACCTCTCCGACGGCACGCCTTCTGACACCCCGCCTGCACCGATCAGCACGGGACTTGGCCGCACCACCTGCGCCTACTTCATGCCCGGCGACCAGGAAATCCTCTACGCCTCCACCCACGCCGCCGACACGGCGTGCCCGGAAGTACCCCGTCGCGGCCCGAACAACGAGTACGTCTGGCCCATTTATGCGGGCTATGACATCTACACGGCTCCCGTGGGCGGAGGCGAGCCCAAACTGCTGATCGGAGGCGAAGGCTATGACGCGGAAGCCACCGTCAGCCCGAAAGGCGACAAAATCGTCTTCACCAGCACCCGCGACGGCGACCTGGACCTCTACACCTGCGACATCGATGGCAGCAACATCCAGCGCATTACCGGCAAACTGGGCTATGACGGCGGTGCCTTCTTCAGCCCCGATGGCGAGTACATCGTGTGGCGCGCGAGCCGCCCCGAAATGGGCGAAGGAGTGGATCAATACTTGAGCCTTCTGTCTCGCGGCCTGGTACAGCCGACGGAAATGGAATTGTACATCGCCAAGGCCGACGGCAGCGAGATGCGCCAGATCACCAACCTCGGCGGCGCCAACTGGGCCCCCTACTTCCACCCGGACGGCAAGCACATCCTGTTCAGCTCCAACCACAAAACGGGCGCCTTCCCGTTCAACATCTTCATGACCGACATCAACGGCATGGAGCCCGTCCAGATCAGTTTCGACAATGCGTTTGACAGCTTCCCAATGTTCTCGCCCGACGGCAAGCGCATCGCCTTCAGCTCCAACCGCAACAACGGCCGGACCCGCTCGACCAACGTCTTCGTCGCCGACTGGATCGAATAAGCACGGCATGCCGACCTACGCGGTCATCAAGCCCTACGGCATGCTCAGCCAGTTCACGCCCGAGGCCGGTCACCCGGCCCTCGGCGAGCTCGGCGATTTCTCCCCGGACGTCTATCCCATCGGCCGCCTCGACCGCGACTCCGAGGGCCTGCTTCTGCTGACCGACGACAACGACCTCAAGCGCCGCATCCTCGAAGGCCACGGCGGCCGGAAAACCTGGAAGACCTACCACGTCCAGGTCGAAGGCGCCCCCACCGCCGAAGACCTCCGCGCCTTAGAGCGCCCCATGCAGCTCAAGACCAAGGGCAAGGTCTTCACCACGCGCCCCGCCAGGGCCAG
>JAURDB010000074.1 GCA_030828175.1 Flavobacteriales bacterium | reverse complement strand
AGGAAATCATGAATTTCAGCCACGGCCTCATGGGTGTACTTGCCTTTTGCAATTCCACCTTGGTTCGTGATCACGATGAGCTTGAATCCTGCATCGCTCCATGTTTTGAGCGTTTCCAGTACGCCGGGCAAAATGTGGAATTCACGAAGGCAGGTGGTGTAATCGCCGGGGTCATGGTTGATCACCCCATCCCGGTCAAGCAGGATGGCGGACGAAGAGGGGGACAAGGTGGGTGCGTGGGCCTTCATTTCATGCAATGGGTGTTCCTGGGGGTACGTCGCCCAAAACTTCAATCAGGCTCGATTCTTTATCCGTAACCGCTGCCAAGACCAAGCATTGACTCAGGTGCTTGCCCACTTGCTTGGGGGGGAAATTGACCACCGCCACAATGCTGCGGTCCAGCAATTCCCCAGGACTGTAATCATGGACCAACTGGGCGGTGGATTTCATCATGCCCAACGGGCCGAAATCAATCATCAACACATAGGCCGGGCGGATGGCATCTTTCATGATCTCCGCCGAGATGATTCTGCCCACCCGAATGTCGCAGGCAAAAAAGTCAGCGGGTGCAACGGGCGCTTTGGCTTCCATGGGGCAAAAATCGTCTTTTTGGAAGGAGAAAACAGGGGGGAGCTCCCTTTAACTTGGTCGCATGGAGGAGGCACAGCAAGAAAGCCATGGGTGGTCGTTTTGGTTGGATGCATTGAAGGCCCAATCGCGGGGCAAAGAAGTCCAGTCTGAATGCACGTTGGAGGATGAAATCGCGGTTCCAGTGTATCAAGCCTATCGCCAGGTGGATTCCGCCCGTCCAGCATCGGCAACTCCTTGGAAGATTCGAGGTGCAGTCCGTTCGAAAGAAGAGGTGATGCCCGCGTTGCAGGGAGGCGTCGAGGTCCTGAGGATGCTCGGCTGCAACGACCCGACGGGATGGCTGGAAGGGGTGGAAAAGTCATTCGTGGAGATCGAATTCCTGGGGGGGGCTGATTCAAGGTCACTGATGGAATCCGGGGCCAAGCCCGAGAGCGGAGGCGTCTTGATGGACTACCTCGATGCGGGACAGGGCGCTTTGGAAAAATTCAATAAGCACCTCCTGGAACTGGATGGGCAATCCACGGCTTCGCCTTTGCGTGCGGTGGCTTTGATTGACCCCCGGTTGAAGGGACAAGGTTGGTCAACTGCGGCCGCATTGGCCCTTTTGTTCAAGGCGATGGTTGAATTGGACCCTCTGTTGGGAGGGAAATTGAACAGGGTCTCGATGGATTGGTCAATCGACCCGGACCCCGTGGTTTCCATGGCGGGAGCGGAAGCTTGCAAGCGGCTCATGCTGTCCCGATGGGGATGCGCAGACTGGCCGCGGATGACGGCGGTTTGCGGTCCATCCGGAATGGAGGTGACCGAGGGGCGGAACAACCTCGTGCGCCAGGCCATACGCACCGCGTCTGCTGCACTGGGCGGATGGGATGCCATTGATGCGGGAGCGCCTGAAGTTTTGGGAGAGGATGTACCCAAGGACATCCCCGGCGGAGCCAAATGGTCACGAAACCTGTTGCACATGTGGAGAGCAGAGGCAGGGCTTGGGGAGGTTGAGGCTGTGGTATCACCCCAGGTGGATGCCATCGCCAACGGTCTGATTCAAGGCGCTCAGCGCTATCTGGAACTGTGGGAATCTGAAAGTGCTGGGGCGATCGCGGCAGGGGGAGCTGACCGGTGGAGCTTGCCGTCCTTGGTTCAGGTGGTGCCACAGCAGGACGTGAGCAAGGCTTCCACTGCCGAGGCTTCTGTTCCTGGGTTGCTGCCTTATCTGAGGGGCCCATATGCCAGCATGTATACCAGCCGAGCTTGGACCGTTCGTCAATATGCGGGATTCAGTACAGCAGAGGAATCCAATGCGTTCTACCGCAGGAACCTGGCGGAGGGCCAGAAAGGCCTGAGCGTGGCCTTTGATCTCGCCACCCACAGGGGCTATGACAGCGATCATCCGAGGGTGTCCGGTGATGTGGGAAAGGCAGGGGTTGCCATTGACAGCGTCGAGGATATGAAACGCCTGTTCGAGGGAATTCCCTTGGATACGATGTCGGTATCCTTGACCATGAATGGGGCGGTGCTCCCCATCATGGCATTCTACATCGTAGCGGCCGAGGAACAAGGTGTCCCACCCTCAGCTTTGTCGGGTACGATTCAAAACGACATCCTGAAGGAGTTCATGGTCCGGAACACCTTCATCTACCCACCGGCGCAAAGCATGCGCATCATCAGCGACATTTTTGCCTACACGGCGGAGCACATGCCCCGGTTCAATTCCATCAGCATTTCAGGTTACCACATGCAGGAGGCGGGAGCCACGCAAGAATTGGAACTGGCTTACACCATCGCCAACGGGATCGCTTATGTGCGTGCGGGAATGGAGGCGGGATTGGATGTCGATGATTTCGCCCCAAGGCTCAGTTTTTTCTGGGGAATCGGCATGGACCTGGTCTCAGAAGTGGCAAAACTGAGGGCCGGCAGGTGGCTGTGGGCCAAGCGCATGGCCGAATTTTCACCCCGGAATCCCCGATCCTCCATGTTGAGGGCCCACTGTCAAACGAGTGGATGGACCTTGACGGAGCAAGACCCCATCAACAACGTTGGGCGAACGGCTTTGGAGGCATTGGCAGCCGTCTGGGGAGGTACCCAGAGCTTGCACACGAATTCTTTGGACGAGGCCATTGCCCTGCCGACCGATGACACGGCCCGGGTTGCCCGCAACACGCAGTTGATACTGCAGAAAGAGTGTGGCACCACGCGCTGGGTGGATCCACTGGGAGGAGACCCTACCATCTCCCGAAGAACGCAGGAATTGATCGACGCAGCGGATGCCATCATTGATGAGATGGAACAGGCAGGTGGCATGCCCAAAGCCATCGATCAGGGATTGCCGATGCGGGGCATCGAGACAGCCGCAGCAGAGAAGCAATCGCGCATTGATTCCGGAGAGGACCAGATTGTGGGACTGAATCTGTTCCCGGGGAAAGCACCGGAGTCCATGGAGGTCCTCAAGGTGGATCATCATTCGGTCTTGAAGGGACAGAGAGAGGGCTTGAAGCAACTCAGGGAAAAGCGAAATACGGCAGACACAGCCCAGGCCCTTGAAGCATTGTCACATGGCGCAGAATCAGGAGGGAATCTATTGGAGCTGGCTGTTCGTGCCGCGCGATGCAGGTGCACTTTGGGCGAAATATCAGAGGCACTGGAAAAGAAGTTCGGCAGGCACGTTCCTGTGAACCGCCCCGTTCGTGGTATTTTCCGGAAACACCTCGGTGCACGAGAGGAATTCAAACAGACGATGGAAAAAGCGGGACGGTTTGCGGGGCTCGTGGGAAGGCAGCCTCGGATACTCGTGGCGAAAATGGGCCAGGATGGGCACGATCGTGGCGCGAAGGTGATCGCCAGTGCTTTTGCCGACCTCGGTTTTGATGTGGACCTGGGGTCATTGTTCCAGACGCCAGAAGAGGTGGCGCGTCAAGCCGTGGAGAGCGACGTGCATGTTGTGGGGGTTTCTACCCTCGCTGCCGGTCACATGGCATTGGTTCCTGAGTTGGTCGGGGCCTTGGAATCCGCAGGTCGGTCCGACATGCTCGTGGTGGTTGGCGGTGTGATTCCTCGAGAGGATTACCCCGCGCTGTATGAGGCAGGTGTCACCGCGATTTTTGGTCCGGGTACGCCCGTGGTCGAATCAGCGGGCAGAATCTTGGACCTGCTTCTGGAAGCGTACTCCTAGATGGCTCAGAATCCCATGGACCCGAGCTGATCGACGGGATATCGATATCCCCGAAGAATGTCTTCTGCAGCCATGGCAGGCTTTCCAGCGAGCTGCGCGGTTTTGAGAAGGAGTGGGGCATCACCGGTGCCGACCCACCAGCCATCGGCACCAGTATGGCATTGTCCCGCCGCGAGATCCGGTACCGATGTCGGCTGTTCGCTGAGGGAAGTGGCGTGAATTTTGAAAGTGGCGCCATTCAAGGTGGACCAAGCCCCGGGAAAAGGATGCATTCCCCGAATGAAGTCATGGACGGCTTGGCGGTCTTTTCGCCAGTCGATGCGTCCGTCTTGCCGGAACAGCTTGGGGGCGGGGCGCTCTTGGCCTGTCAGAAGTTGGTCCTGGGCAATTCCCTGAATGGCTCCAACCGCCAGCGCGTCCATGGTGTCCACCATCAATCCGGCTCCTTCATGCATCAGTTTCACATAGAGGTCGCCAGCCGTGTCCTCCGGGGCGATTTCGCATCCCCGCTGCAACAGAACGGAGCCGGTATCGATTTCCTGTGTGATGAAAAAAGAGGTGACCCCACTGCGGGAAGCTCCCGCTGCGACCGCATGCTGAATGGGAGCGGCACCTCGGAAATCAGGGAGGATGCTCCCGTGGACATTGACCGTACCCAGCGAAGGAAGGCCCCACACCACTTCCGGCAACATTCGAAAGGCCACCACACAGAAGACGTCTGCATTCCAGCGGTTCAGTTGTGAGATGAACCCAGGACTCTTCAACCTGTCAGGCTGCGCCATGGGGAGTCCCAGCTCCATTGCGGCATCCTTCACCGCAGATGTGGTGATTTTGTGGCCCCGACCGGCTCTTTTGTCCGGAGCGGTGACCACCCCAACCACTTCGTGTTGACTGTTCTCCAAAGCCCTCAAGGCCGCCTCAGCAAAATCCGGAGTGCCAAAGAAGACGATCCTGAGGGGGGAGACACTGTCGTTCACGCGGCGCAAAGTTAGTTCCCGGCTTTGGGCTGTGGGTCTAGACTTCTTTGGAGCGCCAGTCCCAGCGTGTGAGGAAAAGCAGGCAACCCGCTCCAATCAGACTGAAATAGACCCATTCCACCCACCAAATGCGCCAAACAGGTTGAGGGTAAACAAGGGTGAGCAGAATGCTGACCACAGTGTATCCAACCAGTGCACTCACTTCGATGACCAATGCCGCCGTTGTATTTCCGCTGCCTTGGACCGAGCTCAGCAGAACACTGCTGAAGCTGTACATCATCATGGCCGTGAAGATGACGGGCAAGGTTCTGGCGGCGGCCTCCAAGCCCATAGGCTCATCGAAAAAGGGAGCGGCGAGCAGGGAAGGATAGAGCACCCCACCGTGGGCCAACAAGAGGACGCCACAGGCATTGACCAACACGAGCCGGCGCATGACTGGAATCAACTCTGTGCCCCTCTTTTCGCCGAGCAATCCGCTGATGAACGTGCGCGTGGTCTGTTGCACCCCCTGAGACACGACAAAAGCCAACATGAAGAAGTTGCGCGCGATGTGACTCACCTTGAGTTCCATGACGCCCACCTGCTCGACAAGGAAGAAGAACATGCTCCATGTACCCAGTGTCAAGGTCAATTGAAGGATCATGGGAAGGGCCAGACGAACCCAATTCCGCAGTGCCTCCGTCTTCATCCATGCCGATTGTACGAGCTCTGTGCCATGGCGAAAGAGAACGTTGCCAAAGAGCACGAGGAGTCCCATGGTTTCAGCAAATAGGGAGGCCCAAGCTGCACCTGTTGGGCCCAGCGCCGGAAAACCCCAACGCCCGGAAATCAATGCGGCATCACCGAGTATGTTGATGCTGCCCGTGATGACCATGGCCCACATGAGAATGCGGGACCTCGCGGTCCCCATGAAATAGGCGACGAGCATCATGTTCAGGAAAGAGGGCAGCAAGCCCCAGCGCCTGACCGACATGAAGGAGTGGAATACTTCACCCGTGGCAGCATCCTTGAAGACTTCCGAAAAACCGCCGATCAACAGCAGGTGCACAATGCCAATCAGACATATGCTCACACCCACCGTGATGACCATGCCGGTGCGCAAAATGCGGAGCGCTTCAAAACCGCGTCCTTCGCCTACCCGCCGTGCAATGAGGATTTGCCCCATGCTGGCGAATCCCTGGCCAATCATGCCCAAGGTGATGTACAACACCCCTGCGTTGCCAGCCCCATTCAGAGCAACGTCAGAGGTTTGACTTAGAAAGAAGTTGTCTGTCAGGACAACCAGGAAGTTCATAAAGGTGCCCGCCGATACGGGGATGGCCAACTTGAGGATGTCGGCATATCCGGTTTTGAGACTGCTCATGTTTCCTCGATGCCGAGTGGGGCAGGGGCAGATGGAGGTTCGGTTCCCGACCGCAAACGGTCCAGCAAACCGCTGGAGTCCTTTACGGTGCGCTCCGCCCAGTCTCCGAGCAGACGCAGCCGCTCCGTTTCAGAGATCCGCCAATCAAGGGCATCCATGGTCCGAACACGGGATGTTACGGTTTGCAAAGTCAAGGCTGCTGCCACGGATATATTGAAGCTCTCGGTGAACCCGTACATGGGAATCCTAACGAAACAATCGGCCTCGGCTTTCGCCGCATCTGAAATGCCAGGTCCCTCCGAGCCGAACACGAGGGCAACGGGTTGATCGAGGGCCAGCTCCTCCGGGGTGGTGTCGTCTGCATGCGGGGTGGTGCAACAAATGGCATATCCTTTTTCCTTCAGTTTGCGGAGGGCGTGGGTGGTGTCGGTATGCCGATGGAGGTCCAGCCATTTCCAAGCCCCTTTGGACACACCGGGGGATGTGCGGTAAGGGTTGTTCTCCTCAATGATGTGGGCAGACTGAATCCCGAAGCAGTCGCAGCTGCGCAGCACCGCGGAGATGTTGTGGGGGTCATACAGGTCTTCCGTGACCACCGTCACCCAATGGGTGCGATGGGCCAACACCTCTTCAAACCGCCGGCGGCGTGCCTCGGTCAGGAAGGGGGAGAGGAGGGCGTAGCGGTCGTCCTGCATGGAGTGGCAAAGAAAATCCCCAGCCCACCACAAGGGCAAGCCGGGGACATCTTGGCTGGTGCCTTGAACGAGGGATTACTTCACCTTGTCGTTCAACTCGGCACCTGGCTTGAACTTCACCACGTTCTTGGCTGCAATGGTGATTTCCTTGCCGGTTTGTGGGTTGCGGCCCTTGCGTGCCTCACGGTGCGTGACGGAGAAGGAGCCGAAGCCTACGAGCGCAACACGCTCACCACCCTTGAGGGCGTTAGAGGTTGCGTCGATGAAAGCGTCGAGAGCGCGGCCTGCGTCGGCCTTGCTGATGCCAGCGCCTTCGGCCATGGCATCGCGGAGTTCGGATTTATTCATGGTATTGTTTTTAGGTTGTGAACCGTTCAAATGTATAGGCTAAATCCCGCGCCGGCCGCGGGTTGCAGCGCGTATTTATCCAATTTGTGAATAAAGTAGCCCCAAATTTGGAAAAACCCGGAAATCCTGCAGGAACGGGGGGTCCGGGTTACACGAGACCTTTGCAAAAACCGTCCATTCCATGCCAGATTCAAGATTCTCTTCTCCGATGGCAGTGCCTTTTGATGCCCTTGGGCCCACCGTGGACTATGAAGTACCCCTGAGGTACAGCGACATGGACCTGTTCGGCCACGTGAACAACGCAACGTATTTCACATTTCTGGAGGAGGCGCGCATTGCCTGGTTTGAGACCTGTGTGCCTGAAAAGTGGGACTTCCAAAAGCATGGGGTATTGGTGGCACACAATGAAATGGACTACTTGAAACCGGTGGTGCCCGGAGACCGCCTCATCATCCGTCTGGGGGCATCCGGACTCGGCAATTCCAGCATCGACATTAAATACGAGGGCTTCGTGCTCAAGAAGGGGAGGGATGAAGATGCCCAATTGGCCTTCCGAGCGGCGACCACGTTGGTCAGTTGGGACACCATGAAGGGCAAGGTGACCAGGGTTCACGACGATTGGCGCAAAGCCATAGAGGGCTAGGCTGTCGTATGTGATTCACTGCGTCCCGATCGGCTTTTTCCTTTGACCTTGGCGTATTGATTAATGGTCTGTCGTGTAGGGATTTCAAATCCTACATTTGTCGTGTCAATCAGACACGATTCATGAAACACCTATACTTATTTGCGGTGGCCACGTTGGTTGCGTGGTCATCATGGGCACAGACTGTGCCCGTTACGTTCCACGTAGACATGAGCAATGAAACCGTAGCTGCGGAGGGAGTTCACGTCGCGGGCAACTTCCAAGGATGGGATCCAGCAATTACGATGCTCGCCGATGATGACATGGACGGCATTTATTCCGTGACCGTGGAAGTCAGCGACACCTTGGAGACCATCAACTACAAGTTTTTGAATGGAAACGCCTGGGGCGTGGACGAGGCTTGTCCTGAACCTTGTGCTTTTCCCGGCAGCTCGGACCGTTATGCCGACATTGATGGGGCCACCGACTTGCCCGTGGTTTGCTTTGGTGCTTGCGCAGCTTGTGGCATCACCACGGTCATGTTCAAGATTGACATGAGCCAGGAGGAAGCAATCAACCCTGTGGGCGTGCACATCAACGGCAACTTCAACGGATGGGACGGTTCGAATTTCTTGATGATGGAGGATGCCGATGGTGATATGGTCTACACCTACACGGCCCAGATCGATGGAGCAGCGCTCAGTCCGGTCGATACCGTAGAGTTCAAATTCGTCAATGGCAATGCCTGGGGATTTGATGAGAACCCCGACGGGGAATGTGCCGCACAGGGCAATCGTTTCCTGCCTTTGACGGGAGGAGATTTGGTCTATCAGATGATGGAGACCGGCCAGCCATACTGTTACAACACTTGCGGCAGCTGTGTGGCACCGACTCCTGTGACATTCCGCGTGGACATGAGCACCCAAGCGGCGGTGTCTGCCAACGGGGTTTGTGTGGCGGGTAGCTTCCAAGGATGGACACCGGGGGCAAACTTCCTCAGCGATGACGATGGTGACCTCGTTTTCGAGGCCACGATTGACGTGGCACCGGGGGACTATGAGTTCAAATTCATCAACGGCAACAACTGGGGGGGCGATGGAGATGGCAACATCGACAATGAGAATCCCCCGGGAGAGTGCACATCAAATGGAAACCGCACTTTCTCCGTAGGCGCCGAAGCCATCACGGTTCAGTACTGTTACAACCAGTGCTCCGAGACGTGCGTGGCTGACCCAGACCCGGCGCCCATCACTTTCCAAGTGGACATGACCAATGAGACCGTATCCGAAAACGGAGTGTGGGTCATTGGTGGAATGACCTCACCCCAATGGCAGGCCGGCGCCTTGCAGCTGAGCGATGGCGACGGGGACAACGTGTATGAGGTCACTTATGAAGTGGCAGGAGCGGCCTTTTTTGAATACCGCTACTGCAATGGCGATCCCTACCCCGGTGGCGAGGTTGACGATTCAGTCGCTGAGGACGGTAATTTCGAGGAAGGCGGCTGTGGCCAAGGCAATCCATTTGGAGAATACAACCGCACACACGTCCGCTCGGGCCAGCCCGAAGTACTCGGCGCATATTGCTACTCCAGCTGCCTTGACTGCAACGGAGATACGGTCGGTACGGTCATCGGCATCGAGGAAGTGCAAGATTTCATCGGGCTGGAGGTATTCCCGAACCCGGCTCAAGACGTCATCAACATCCGCATGAAGGGGCAAGAAGGTTTGTTCAAGTTGCGCGCATACAGCCTACTGGGCCAGCAAGTCTTGAACATAGAAAAGCCCATGGCGCAAGGGGAAATTGTCACCTTCACTACTGAGTCATGGCCCAAAGGGGTATATGTACTGGAGGCACAAAATGGACTCCGGCGCAGCTCGATCCGGCTTCAGGTAGACTGAATAACGGTTCAGGGAACAAGATGAAGAAAGGGGGCATGAGCCCCCTTTCTTTCTTTCCTACATGTTTCGTGGAAATCCCCTGCAAACACCGCCGTGTTCAGGTCGCACATGAAAGGCGGTTGACCTATATATTGCGCTTAGATTCACAACTAACTCGAACCAACGCATGAAGCGATTGCTACTCGGTGTTGCTGCCTTGTTCTGCAGCACCCTTGCTTACTCACAAGCCACAGGAATTGTCGTCGAAACCTATGCCGAAGACATCGGTATGGTGGGCACCGCGGACCTTACCGGATACACCACCTACCGGGTGTATGCCAAGTTCGCGTCTGACCAGGATTTTCTGACCGCTGTATACGGAGACGCGGATTTCCCAACACGGATTCGCGGTGGAAACAACTTCTTCCATTCGGCTTTGGGTGGACTCACCAATGAGGCATACAACCCCATTTTGTTTGCTGGATTCCCCGACCTCGAATTCGACAGCTTCGTTACCATTGGCATGGATGCACCGTCTAACTCCGCGAACGGTGAGGCAGCCATCAATTCGGTGGGTGATCCTATGAACAACTGGATTCCCGCATTCGAGCCCGGGGGTGGCATGACAGGAAGTGACATTGTCATCCAGACCCAGACAGGTGGCAGCTGGTTCCCACTCTTTCCGGATGCCAATGCATACGCCGGAGCAGACAGCCTCGTGATGATTGGACAGTTCACAACCGACACCACGTTGTATGGCGTTGTTTCCATTGCAAGTTTTGTTGGAGGAGACCAGGACAGCACAGCCTTGGCTACGTTCGCTTTCAGCAGCGTCGCAGATGCCGTTTTTGGATGCACCGATAGCAATGCGACCAACTTTAACCCCGCAGCCAACGAAGACAATGGATCCTGTCTCTTTTCCTGTGATTACCCCGCCACGCAATTGACCATTACAGGCACCACCACAAATTCCGTGAGCTGCAGTGGCGGCGCTGATGGATATGCAGCTGTGACGGTTTCCGGAGGTCAGGGCAGCTTGAATTTCTCCAATGGCATTGTCAACAATGCGACCGGCATTTTCAATGGTGTCATTGCGGGTGAGTTGACCTTGACGGTTACCGACAATGTAGGCTGCTCCATTTCCACTACTGTGACGGTGGGCAGTCCCGATCCTTTGGATGTGACCGCCAACCTGTCGGATCCCATCAGCTGCAATGGCTTTTCAGATGCTGTACTTAGCGGTTCCAGCACCGGCGGAACGGGAGATGTTATGTACAGCCTCGACGCTCCTGTCGATACCGGTGCAGGTCCCTACTTCGAAATGGGAAGCGACGTGCTCCTCTTCGAGAACATCGGTGTGGGCCTTTACACGGTGTACGCCATTGATGCCAATGGCTGCACGGACCAGACCCCGGGAATCTCCATCACCCAGCCGCAGCCTTTCAATGTATATGCCCAGGCAGTGGTGCCTACCACTTGCCCTGACTCTGAGGATGGACAGGTGGTAATGAACTTCTTTGGTGGAAGCGGAAATTCCACTCAGTACAGCGTTGACGGAGTGACCTACAGCCCAGAGAGCACATTCGACCTCGCTCCAGGTTCTTACGTCTTCTATGGACAGGATGTCAATGGCTGCTTGGATACTTCCGACGTCATTGAGGTGACCTCTCCGGCTGAGTTCGTTTCTCAGGTTGATGTCACAGAGCCCAGCTGCTTTGGTGCTTCTGACGGCTCCATTTCGGTGGAGGTACAGGGAGGTACCGGCCCGCTCTCATACAACTACGATGGAATGACCTCGGAAATGTTGATGATCGACATGGCTGGAGCAGGGAACTACGCCATCACGGTTGTGGATGGAAACGGCTGTTCCTACGATGCGAGTGTTGATTTGGGCGGGCCTGCCGAAGTCGTACCCGCTGCCACCGTCACGGACGTTCTATGCAGCGACAGCGAAGACGGTGTGATCGCTGTTACGGCAACAGGAGGAACGGGTATGGGTTACATCTATTCCATCGATGGCGGAGGCTTCGGACCGAACGGAACGTTTGATGATCTCGCCCCGGGAACGTACACCATCACCGTT
>JAURDB010000073.1 GCA_030828175.1 Flavobacteriales bacterium | reverse complement strand
GTTTCACGGGGTTGAGCGCAAAGGGGGCGATCCGGTCTCGAGCGCGTCTGCGTTTCGGTTGGCGAGCGTCTCCAAGCAGTTCACGGTGGCGGGAGTGCTGACGGCGGTGGGGCAGGGGCGGCTGGCGTTGGACGACGACATCCGCGTGTGGCTCTTGGAGTGTCCCTACGAGGGGGTGACGGTGCGCCATTTGATGCAGCACGTTTCCGGGATTCCGGACTTCTACATGGATCTGCCGATCCCTGAGCGGGGGTTCCTGGGGATTGCCGATGTGGTGGCGGCCCTGCCTGACGCGCCGCCGATGGAGCGCGCAGTGGGCGAGGCGTTTGAAAACAGCAACACGGGCTATGTCCTGCTGGCGGGGTTGTTGGAGCGGGTGTATGGCCGGCCCTTTGAGGAGCTGATGATGGCCGAGGTCTTTTCACCCGCCGGACTGGAGTGCACACGGGTGTGGAACCTGTTTTCCGAGGACAAGGATTGGCCACACAAAACGTGGAGCATGCAAGGCGCGGAGCCGAATGCGGCGCAGATCGACCCCACCGAACTCGATGGGGTGGCGGGCGACGGCGGCGTGTTCATGTGCGCCGAGGATGTGGCCCGGTGGAATGCGTGGTGGACTTCAAGTGCCGCTGTGCCGGATTCCATTCGCTTGCAGGCCTTAGAGCCTGCTGTTCTGCTCGATGGCAGTATCAGCGATTACGGTTTTGGGTGGTCGCTGCCCGATGCTGACCACGTGGCGCACTCCGGCGGATGGCTGGGTGCACGCACCTGGTGGTGGCGCTCGGTGGACGGGCAGGATGCGGTGGTCGTCTTCAACCACACCGGTTCGGAACACGCCACCGAAGTGGGGCAGGCCATCCGCGACGTGTTGTGGTAATCAAGAGGTGCCGCGCCTCAGTCGATGGCGTAGCGCTGCTTGACGTTGACGTAGGCGGTTTTGAGTTTGCTCGAGGTGTTGAGGGTGCCGCCCCAGCTGAAGCTTTCGTCGGAGTTGGTGCCGAGGATTTGGAAGACGCCGATGCTGGTCTCGAGCAGGTCGCCGAGGTTGCCGCCGCCGCCTTGGACCGCGGTGCGGGCGCGGAGTTGGCCGTCCTGTGAGGCCGCTTCGATCATCTGGATCTTCAGCTCGCCGAGCTGGGTGTAGTAGTACTTCGGCGGGTAGGAGGTGATGTAGACGTCCTGTTCGATCAGCTCGGTTACCTCATTGGCGAGCCGCTCGATCCGGTCGATGTCGGATGACGTGACCTCGAAACTCCGCTTGAGGCGGTAGCCGTTGAAGACCTGTTCGCGGTCCACGAGGTCGCCCTTGTCGTTGTAGTGGTTGACCGTCTTGTTCTGCGGCAGGATGTCAATGGACAGGAAGGCGAAGGCGTCTTCGGCGACGCCTTTTTCTTCCAGGAAGCGCGCGATGACCTCCTTGTCCTGCTTCATCAGGGCATACACCTCTTTGAGGTCCATGGCCTTGCGCGTGAATTCACCTTGCCAAACGGCCAGGTCGGAGGTGAAATCCATGGAGGTCGAGCCCGTCACCTCGATGTCGCTCGCCTGGCTCTTGAAGAAGTAATGGCCGTTGCGCGCCACGAGGTAGGCCGAGGCGAGGATGGAGACGGCCAGGACGGCGGCAAAGGAGGGCAGGAATAGGGGTTGACGGGGCATGGCGGATGGAGCTGTGAGGGGAAAGCGACGTGCTTCCATCCATTCAACCGTTGCGCGGGGCAAAATATTGCCGACTCCATGCAACCAATTGCACATGGTTTGCGACTCGATTTCGAGTCGTACTTTCGCGCGCTCAAAGACCGAGTTCAAAATGAAAATCCAAAACCTGCTGGGCCTGATGGCCGCCGTGGTTCTCGTTACCGGATGTAGCGACGACACCGAAGCTTGTGACGAAGGCAACAAGGCCGTCATCACCATCTTCAACAATTCCCTTTGCACCCCCGACGTGAGCGTGGGCGGTGATGAAATCGCAGCCGACATGGGCATCCTCGCTACCCAGAGCGTGGAAGTGGACGCCGGCACCATCGACATCGAGTTCGATCTCGCCTTCATCTCCCTCTGCACCGCACTCGACACTTCCGTGACGGTTGCTTGCGGCGACTCCGTATACGTGGAGTTTGACGGCGTCTGACCACAAAATCCTCTAGTGATTCGAAAAGCCCGGTCCTTGTGCCGGGCTTTTTGCTGCCCCCCATTCTGTGCCCGCCCCATATCTTCGGGGCATGACCAAGACGATTCGCACGGTAGCCCTGGCCGCCGTTTGGGGCTGGGCTTCGATTGCCATCGGCCAGACTCTGCTGCTTCAGGAGAATTTCGATGCGGGATTGCCCGCAGATTGGAGCCAACAGACGCTCGCCACCGATGGAGGCTGGCTCGGAGGCACGAGCGCCGAACTCGAAAGCCAATGGTGGCCCATTGCACCCCACGGCAACATCATGGCGACCAACGATGACGGTTGCGATTGCGACAAGAGCGAAGACTACCTGATCACGCCGGAACTCGATTTCAGCGGTGTGGAGTCTGCGATCCTGGCGTTTTCCACCTACTTCGACGGCGGCACCTACCAAGGGATTACCGAAGGGGCGTTCATCGAATACAGCCTCGATGGCGGTGAGACCTGGATGCTGATGCAGGCCTTGATCGGCTCGGAGGAGGGCGCCTGGGATTTTGAGGTCATCAACCTTGAGGATGTAGTGGGTGAGTCTTCGGTCCACATGGCCTTCCGTTACAACGATGGGGGAGGCTGGCTCTACGGATGGGCCATCGATGATGTGGCCATCATGGAGCCGGGAGGATTGGATTTGACGCTCACGGCATTGAATCTCGACAACGTCGTATTGGCGCCGTCTACAGAAGACCTTTCGGGCAACGTGGTCAACCTCGGATCCGACACGGTCTACTCGTATACCGTCGCCTGGTCCATGGGCGCGGAGTCTGGCGAGACCACCGTGGACGGCATCGCGCTCGGCACCGCCGACAGCCACACCTTCTCCTTGTCTGATGCACTGCCCTTCGACTTGAGTGGCAGCTACAGCATTGACGTGGAAGTGGTCGCCGTCAATGGTGTGGCGGACGATGTGGCTTCCAACAACAGCCAATCTGCAGAGGTCACCGCCATTTTCGCCGGCGAGTATCCCGATGGAAAAGAACTTCGGAACTACTACTACTACGAACCTTCCGACGCCCCCGACAACTGTCCCCTTGTCTTTGTCTACCACGGCTACGGCGGGAGCGCAGAGGGCATGATCCAATGGTCCGGATTCAATGCGCTGGCCGATGAATACGGGTTCGCGGTATGCTACCCGCAAGGCACGGAAGATGCGACGGGTGAAGCCTTCTGGAATGTGGGGTACGCCTTCCATCAGAACGAGTACGTGGACGATGTCAACTTCATTTCGGGCCTGCGCTCTGAGTTGATCGCGACCTATGGGCTGGACGGCAGCCGCGTCTATGGCACCGGCTTCTCCAACGGTGCGGACTTCTGCTATCTGCTCGCCTGCGAGGCCTCTGCGGAGTTTACGGCAGTGGCACCCATTGCGGGCATCCTGATGTCGGACATTCAAGCCGAGTGCACTCCGGAATACATGGTGCCCATCCTGGAAATCCACGGCACAGCCGACGACGTGAGCCTCTATGAAGGCGACCTTGAGAACATGGACGGTTGGGGTTCCTACCCCAGCACGCCGGACGCGATGGCCTTTTTCGTCAACCTCTTCGGCATCTCCTTGCAGGAGTCGGGGAGCTTTGAGGATGTCGTGCCTTGGGACGAGTCCAGCGTAGACTACCAGAAATGGGGACTCACCGGATCCTGTCCACAGGTCTGGCTGTACACGGTTCAGGGCGGTGGCCACAGCTGGCCGGGTGCTTGGGGCAATCAGGACATCAACGCTTCTCTTGAAGCTTGGCAATTCTTCGCCCAGGCGTGCAGCGAGCCCATGTCCGTGGCAGAGCTCATGCCCACAGGCGATCGCACTTTGGTGCGCGTGACCGACCTGCTGGGCAGGGAGGTGAAGCCCGAGCCGGGCGTGCTGCTGCTTTTCCAATACTCCGACGGCAGTGTGGAGAAACGCCTTTCTGCCGAGTAACCATGGAGGTAACTGTGGCGGCCAACCCTGAGCTGGATCTGTCGGGCGTACCCCGATTGGAGGAAGTGGAATTCCATGCCGTCAGCCGGAAATACTTGCGGTTGCGCCTGGGAGTCTGGGGAGGGACCCAGCTCTTGATACTGGCTGCGGCTGTGGCGCCGGCAGTGGCCCATGTCCTGACGGAGGACCCTGAATGGGCCATGCTCTCTCAATGGTGGTGGCCCGTGGGTGTTCAATCGGTCTTTGCCCTGCTTTGGTTCCTCGAGGAGTGGAAGGGCTTTCCCCGCCGCGGTTATGCCATCAGGGAGCGCGACATCACCTATCGCACCGGATGGCTGTTCCGCACGACCACGACCGTTCCTTTTGGCATGATTCAACATTCGGAATTGGTTCAAGGTCCGGTGTCTAGATTGTTACAAATCAAGAATTTGCGTCTTTTTACAGCAGGAGGTAGTGGCAACCTGCGCATCGCAGGCCTGGATGAGGAGCAGGCGGAGACCCTTCGCGCCATTTTGGAAACCCGCACCCGCAAGGTCTGATGGACTTTCATCGTCCCGCTCGGCAGCACCCCCTGGGGGTGGTGATCCTGGCCATCCAGTTTCTCATCAAGGGCGTACAATCCTTTTGGCCGGCCATCGTGGGGGTGTCCCTGACCCAGTTGGATTGGATGACCTTGTTGTTGATCCCATTCGGCATTTCATTGGGGGTCGCCTGGGCCATCTTGTACTATTTGCGCTTCACCTATTGGGTGGAGGAAGGATCCATCATCGTGGAACGCGGTGTCATCCAACGGGAGCGATTGCAGGTCCCTTTCGCCAAGATCCAGGCCATCAATCTCTTCCAGGGGCCTGTCCAGCAGGTCTTCGGACTGACTGGAATCCAGGTCGATACGGCAGGTTCCTCGGGAAGTGAGTTCAAGATCGTGGCCATGCGTCGCGACGCGGCCGAGTCCCTTCGCCTGATGTTGGCCGAGCATGGTGTGCAGGCCGGAGAGGATCAGAATTCCGACCCGGTGGATGCGTCCGAAGAAGAAGGCCTTCAAGATTCGACCCATGCGTACCGCGGACGAACCATGGTGGACCTCGACATCGCCAGGCTCATGAAGGTCGGCTTGACCCAGAACCACTTCCGCAATGGACTGCTCGGGTTGGCGGTCATCAGCTCCTTGGCAGGTGGGTTGGAGCATCAAATCGAGGCTTGGCTTTCAGGCCTTCCGGCACCCATCGCCGCCTTGATGGCCGCGGCCACGGTGTTGCTCATTGTCCCTGGCTTTATCCTCATGTTGCTCGCGGGCGTCGGGGTGTCTTTGGTGACGACCGTCCTGCGGTATTTCAGATTCCACAGTGAAATCGGCAAACAAGGGGTCTTCATGGAGAGCGGATTGCTCCGCAGAAACACCTTCCAGATCCCCTTTGACAAGGTCCATTTGACCGACTGGCGGAGCAATGTGTTGCAGCGCGTTCTCGGTTTCGAGACCCTGCGGATCCGACAGGCCCAAGCAGGCGATGCGGCATCGGGGGTGGGCGTGCGATTGGCCATTCCGGCGATGGAGCCTGAACACAGGGCCATCATGGAGGAAGTGCTTTATCCCGATTTGTCGCAAGGCGTCGCCATCACCGGTATACCGGTGGGCAGATTGCGCTGGCTGCTGTGGCTGGCGGCATTGCTGCCCGGAACCGTTCCCTTTTTGGTGTGGAGTCCTTGGTTGGCCTGTGCGTTCGCGGTGTTTTGGTTGCCGTTTACGGGATGGACCACGCGCAACCGCTATCGTGCGTTCCAATTGACGGTTTACCAGGATGCCGTCGTTTTGCAAAAGGGCTGGTTCTGGCGTCAGCGGGTGGTCCTCAAGATGAGCCAGCTGCAGGGCGTAGAATGGAAGCGGCACCTGCTTCTGGAGCGAAGGGGAGTGGGGCATTTGACCTTTCACACCGCTTCGGGCGCCAAGCGTTTTTCCTACCTCGACCGGGAGACTGGATTTCGCATTCGGGACTGGGCTTTGAACCAACTTCATGTGAATCGTTGATCCCCGCAAGCAACCATCACGGTCTTCGGGTTGTATTTTCAGCGAACCTGTGGGGAAGAACACCTTGACTGAAGCGCTGGCAGCGGCTGTGGCCGCATTGCCTGATACGAATTTGGATGCGTTGGATTCGGTGCAACTGATGCGCCGATTCGACACCAAGTATGTGGTGCCCGATGCCTGGCTGCCAGAGCTGGTCGAGGCCATGGCTGCTCATGCCCATGTGCTTTCCGTTTCCGGCCAACGCGAATGTCATTACGCCAATCTCTATTTCGAGTTGCCGGGCGACCCCTTCCTTCAGGACCACCTCCGGGGCAAGGCGAGAAGAATGAAAGTGCGCAGCCGCAAATACGGCAGCAACGGCTTGTCCTTTCTCGAGGTGAAGGAGCGCCAGCCGGGAGGTCGCACCTTGAAGCACCGCATGAAGAGAAGCCACGAGGCCATGGATTCGATCGATGCAGCCGAGTTGGACTTTCTCGCTTCTCACGTCCGAGGTGCGGAGGCATTGGAGCCCCGCCTGAACGGATCCTTTGTCAGGACCACGTTGGTGGACTTTGACCGAAAAGAGCGTGTGACGATAGACCGGGATTTGGAAGCAGGCATGGTGGGGGGTGAGCAACAACCCTTGCTGAATGGGCTGGCGGTCATCGAGGTCAAGCAGCCCCGGCCCGACCGCTACAGCCCTGTGCAGAAATGGCTGCGCAACCTCGACAAGCGCAAGGGGTTGATCGGCCGAAGCACACGCATGAGCAAATACACCATGGCACGCCTCGACCAGGACCCGGACATCGCCGGTCGCGCTTACCTTGCGACCTATCGCCAGCTGCAAGAAGCGCAATCTTGGGCTGAGCACCTGCAAGCCTGAACACCATGACTGAGATCGCCCTGCATTTCGCAGCCAACCTGCTCTCTTGCTGGATCATTGTCCGGTTGATCTATCAATCCAAAGCCAAGCGGCGGGATTTCGTCTTCACTTTCACCATGGTCAGCGCATCGGTATTCCTGCTGTGCCGCATGTTGATGGGGGTGGATCTCGACCTCGCCTTTGCGCTGGGGCTGTTCGCCATTTTCGGCATCATTCGGTACCGCACCAACCCCGTACCCATTCGGGAGATGACGTATTTGTTTCTCGTGATCGGCCTCGCCGTGATGAATGCACTGGCACCTCTGTCGCTGGAATTCCCCATCGTCATGGCGGGCAATGCAGCACTGTGGACGTTGGCTTTTGTCCTGGAGCGGCTCCTCTTTGTAGAACACTTGGTTACCAAGCGCGTGGTCTATGACCGCATTGAGTTGCTGCAGGAGGGGCGCAGGGATGAACTGCGCGAGGACCTCAGCCGCAGAATAGGGGAGACCGTGGAGCGCATGGAAATCGGCAATGTCGACCTCCTGCGAGAAACCGCTGTCATCAAAGTGTCCTACCGGGGCGAGGACATCAGCGAGCACATCGACCCCACAGACGGCGTCTGATGCGGGCAGCGGCGCTCCTTTTGATCTGCGCCATGGCCCTGCCGGCGGCTGCACAGGTCATCAACCCACCACCGGGAAACCAACAGGACCTGGACACGACGGAATGGCGCGGCTGGGTGGGCGCAACCTTGGACTGGAAGCCGGTCAAAGCCGTGCACATTTCCCTGGACCAACAATGGCGCTGGGACAATGACTTCCGTGACTTTGACCGCCAGTTCCAGCAATTCGGTGTGTCGTGGTCTCCCCGTTGGAACAAGTGGAGCAAGGCGCAATACCTCGGGTTGGGGCTCAGGCATTCCAGCCGTCCGGACCGAAAGGGGGCCATCCAAGGAACCGACCGTTACCTCAGGATGCAGTACGAGTACGGCTTTGAATGGGAGACGGGAAGGTGGACCTGTGGCGGCCGTTTGCGCCATCAGCGCCAAAGGGCGTTGGCCTTGAAGGGAGGAGAAGATCCAGGGGAATACGCGATGTTGGTCCAGACCCGATTGAAGGGCGAACTGGCCTACAACATCAAGGGGTGGAAGTGGGACCCCGTCCTTTCTGTTGAGCGCTTCTGGGTGGACGTTCCGGAAGGATGGCTTCCCGATGGAGCACGGCGATTCAGGCTCGGTACCGCCCGAAAACTGGGCAAGCAGCACAGGGTCAAGCTGTTTATCCAACGCGATGCGGAGGCGCGATACAACCCCGCTGAAACCGGGATTCCCTTGTCCGCCATCGGGGCCGGAATCGACGACTTGAGATTGAATGGACGGGTGGAATGGACCGCGGGGGTGTCTTGGCGCTACCGGTTCAAAAAGCCCAAGCGGGATTAGCGAAGGACCACCGTATTTCCGGAGCAGCGCACCACGACCAGGCCGCCACGCTCACCAAGGGGCCATGACCAATGGAACCGGCCCGCTGGCAGAAATTCGGATCTCCGCAGGCACTCACGGCCGCTGAGATCGTAGGCCACCACCTCCACAGTTTCACCTTGGGACAGGGTCACTACCATGTCATTTCCGCTGTGCACGGCAGAAAAGGGCATTGCCTCCTCAACCCCGTTCGTGGGGTCGCCGAAGTTGTGGAAGGTGACCACGTCGCTGCCGGAATTCGCGACACCGAGAACGTCGAGCTCGACGGCATAGCTGATGTCCGCGGGACTCGAAAGTCCTGCGGCCCCGGTGAGTACCGTCTCACTTTCAGAAAAGTCGGCGTTGTAGCGGGTGACACGGTTGGGCGACCATGAACTGACATAGTATTGGCCGTTTCCGTCATCGTCAATGCCATCGAGGTTGCCGAGTCCCGTTCCATCCACCAAGGTGCTGACCTCACCGCTTTCCAGGTCGATGGCGATGATGTCGGCATCGTTGCCCCAACACACCACGATGGCCCGGTTGTTCGCGGCATCGACCACCACACCGTTGGGAGTCAGGCCCAGGTTGCCCGTCAATTGGCTGTGCGTCATTTGCGTCGGGTCGGAGGCATTCACCGTGTACATGCGGCCTCCGGAGAAGTCACTCACGACCAGCAGTCCCGCTCCGTTGTTGCCCAATCCATTGAGGAACCCCACCGAAGGAATGGCCAGCGTGCCCAACAGGCTGGCATCCTCCAGCGCATAAGCCCGGATGACGTTCTGGCCGATGGCATACAACACGCCGTTCATCACTTCCATGCCGTGGCTTGCCTCTGCCTCACCAAAGAAGGACCAATTCTCGCCCTGGTCCTCGGTCACCAGAAGGCTGCTTCCGTTGCTGACGAACCAACGGTCACCTCCCGGATCGTATTCCGTGGCTTCTATGCTGGACGGCGTTTGCCCACGAGAGGTCAAGGACAGCCCTCCGAAAAAGGCCAGGAGAAGCAGGGATGGAATGCGCATGGTGTTCAGTCGCAAGGGGTTCCGTAGTCGGCGAGGAAAATCAACGCGTCTCCAACATCGACCTGGTCGTTTCCATCCAAGTCAGCGATGCCGCAGCCCGACATGCAGCCGAATTCCGCCAGGATGAGCAGAAGGTCCGGGGCTCCGATGCTGCCATTGCCGTCGAGGTCGGCCGGACAGACCACCTCGTCGAGCACGAACTGCACGTATTCCACGAAACTGTACCGCTTGATGTTGCGTGCGCGGTCCCGGATGGCGATGGCGCTGATGCCCCACGTTCCGGGAGCAGAACCCGCGGGAAGGAAGGTGCTCAGCGTGAGGGTTTGCCACTCGTTGGCACCTGCAGGGGGGTAGACGTCATAGTAGAAATTGGCACCGCCCAGCTCTTCCCAAGCATCGAAGTGAAATTCCTCGCCGAGCGGGTTGCGCAGCGTATAGGTGATGTGCTGCACTCCGGAAGTGAATTCATCAAATTCACTGGTGTCCTGAACGGCCAGTGTGAATTCAACCAGGGTTTCGCCATTGGGCGCATCCGGATTGCTCGGGGTGGCTTCCACCGAGAAGCTGTTGAGGTCTACGACCGGGTGCAGCAGGTCGGGGTATGCGGTCTCCATGTAGACCGAATCCCGGTCCTCGGCGAAGATGTGGATCCCATCTGCATTGCTGTAATTCGGATCCCCCGTGAAGTAAATGAGGCTGGAGTTGCCGGCCACATCATCCGCAGCGGCGAAGTTGACCGTGTAGTGTCCGGTCGGGAAGTAATGGGGGACGGGCAACTCCATCTTGTGGTGCTTCACCTCCTCATAGCCATTGCTGTCGAACTGATTCGACTGGATGTCGATGGAATAGCGGTGGCCATAATCCGGGTCGGTGGTGGGGAAGGAGACCCGTGTCAGTCCGCGGCTCAGGGGAATCTTGTCCCATGTATCGTACTCGACCTGAATGCCGTCCACCGTGGCCGGGCCATTGGAACCGTCACCCACGGGAATGTCCGCCATCGCCTCCATCACGAAGGTGTCATCGATGTATTCCGGCGGGGTGATGTCCTCCAGCGGGTTGTTCAGGAAAAGGCGCAGTCCAATGGTGGCAGGACTCTCGTAACGGTCATTCCCGACGGCATCCCAGAGGTGCAACCCGTTGAAATTCCACCAGCCGGCCTTCATGTGCTTGTTGAGCGTCAGGGTGCCGGTCAGCACCGAGTCGCTCGAGCCGTTCACCGGGCTCAACCACATGTCGAAGATGGTGCCCACCGAGCTCACGAAACGAACCTGTCCCGAAGCGGCACCATCCTGCGCCGGATCGTCGCTGTGCAACGTCACAGTCAAGGTGAATTCCTTGTCATCCGTAGGATTGCCCATCACCTGTACGTCGGTACCCACGATCTTGCCCGGGTAGGTATAGTCGGGAAAGAGGTTGTACACCTCAAAGGTCAACTCCTCGGCGATCATGGCGACATAACGTGCTCCATGCATGACGCGGTCGCGGATGAAGTCGTACTTGTCGGGAGCGTGGGTCAACAGAACCTGCGGGTTGGAGATGTAATAGGCAATGCTCTCGGCCATGTCCTCGTTGGGGTTCATGGCGTGGGCGTAAGCGCTGACGAATTCGGTGGTCAGGGTCGTGCTCCAGCCGCTGGGTGCATTGGGGTCCTCAAACCACCCCCCGAGGGCCGTCCAATCGTCCCGCAAATCCTCATCGAACGTGTACGCCCACAGAAAGTGTGCCTTCTCGTGGAGGACCAGACGGTGGATGTAGTCAATGGAAAAGTTGCTGAAGCCGCTTTCCATCCACTCGATGGTCTCCATGCCTGTCCAAGCGATGGCCGGGGCCGTGGGATAATAGGGGTTGGGCTGGCCGTTGATGCGGCGCACCATCTTGGAAAGCCCGTCCTGCTTGCGCATGCCGGCGGGAAACTCTTCGAGCATGCCCATGATCTGCAGCTTCTCCCAAGCGGGGAAGGGTTGGAAGTTGGTCTGCGTCTCACTCATGAGTACCTCGAGCTCAGGGCTGGGCACCATGAATTCGATGCCATACCTGTCGTCAGCAATGCTGGAAACGAGGCCTGCGTTCGTTCCTTCCTCCGTCAGGTGGGAGAGGAGTGCCTTGAATAGGCGGCGGGAGAAGAACTGCCCCTGGTCCCCGTCGAAATTGACGACGAGCGGTTCCGCATAGGTAAAGGCATCCTTGGATACGGTCACCACCTCCGTACCCGCAATGGTCTCCACCATGTAGTCACCATCGAGCATGTCGGAAGTCAGGCGCCAAACCGCCACGACCGGTGTGCCGTTCTCGTCGGCATTGACCCGCGGATAAGGCAGGGAGCTGATGGTCTGATGCAATTTGAACGCGTCGTCCGGCGTCCAGGCCAACTCCGTGTCGTCGAGAACAAAGCCGAACTGTTGGAACAAGGTCTGTGCGCTGAATCCCTGGGGCACCTCATACGCCTCTCCGAGCACCTCGATCACCGGAGGGTCCGCCGGCACGAATTCGGTGGCATGCCCTGCAAAACTGCCGTCTTCCTCCCAGGTGAAAGTGTAGGTCGTGCTGTCTCCGGCCAGCACCGCCACATCCAACGTGACATCGAGATGCT
>JAURDB010000072.1 GCA_030828175.1 Flavobacteriales bacterium | reverse complement strand
CTTGGGCCCACAGGGTGGAACTGATACCAAAGTTGTAGGTGTGGAAAATCACGGTATAGCCTTCATCCGAGCGCTCGAACATGGCTTCTGGTGCGGTTTTGCTGCCGCCACTGACGATGGGTACGGGCCCAGGCCATACCGGCCCTCCAGCGGGATCGTATTTCTGCATCAGGGCGTTGGGGACGTTGAGCCAGGCCACCAGGGCCTCGCCGTTCGAAAGAGGTTCGATCGCGATGCCGTACCCTCCGGCGAAGGAAATCCCGGCTGGGTCCCAGAGGTGGTTGCCGTCTGCATCCAGCTTGAAAACGTGGCCCACCTCGTCATTGGTGGAGGTCACCCCGATGTAGAGGTGGTCGTCCGCACTGATCTCGGCGGTGGCAAGCACGGTAAAGGTGCTCATGTTGAGGTCGGGACTCACCAGCAAGCCGTCCGACCCGAACTGCGGAACCCCATCCGCATCCAGCTTCTGGAGCCGCAATTCCATGTTGGTGGGTGGCGGTACGACCCGCCAATAGGGAATCAACGTGGAGCCATCGGAGGCGCTCAAGGCGGCGATGATGGTCGATGCTCCCGTACCGGCGAGGGTATTGGCTTCAAGGTCGGTGCTCCATTGGGCCGCAACGGTGTTCATCAGGGCGCAAGCCAAAAGGGTCAATGTGGTTCTCGTCATCTCTGGGGGCGATGGGCCCATGCCCAACCCTGCAATGTATCAATCCAATCCATGGGCAGGTCAAGGAATGAATGACTAAGTTGCTTGGAAACCGCGCGACTTTGAAACGCCATTCCCGCATCCTTGGATCACCATCTACCGGTTTGGGTTGCGCTTTCCTCAGCGTCCTGATCCTCATGTCAACCGATGTCGTAGGCCAATACACCATGCCGCCGGAAGAAGCGCCGCATGAGGGGACCTGGCTGCAATGGCCGCACAACTTCACCTACGGGTCCGGCGCGGAAATGGTGGAGCCAAGTTGGGTGGCGATGACCAAGGCCCTGGTGGCAGGCGAGCGGGTGCACATCCTGGCATACGATGCAGGTTCGGTCGCTCCCATTGCACAGCAGCTCGAAACAGCTGGCGTGGACATGGGACAGGTTGACATCCTCGTATGTGCCAACGACGATTTCTGGGTGCGCGACAACGGTCCGCTTTTCGTGCAGGACGACTTGGGGGAGTGGGTCATCCTGGATTGGGGGTTCAATGGATGGGGAGGCGATGCCCCATTTGCGCTGGACGATGGGGTGCCAACCTGTGTGGCGGGCCAAATCGGGTTGTCCGCCCTGGACCTCGGATTCATGGTCCTCGAGGGAGGAAGCGTCGAATTGGACGCTTCCGGTACCCTCGCCGCTACGCGGTCCTCCATCACGGGAGAGGACCGGAATCCGGGATTGTCCGAGGCGGAAATCGAAGAACACCTCGCCCAGTATCTCGGCGTTGATCATTTCATTTGGCTCGACGGACAGTTCGGAGGAAGTGAGGACATCACAGACCAGCACATCGATGCCTTCCTCCGGTTCGTGGGCGATCACACTTTGGTGACCATGAACGATGCGGACCTGGATTACTGGTGGGTCGGCCCGGAAGACCGGGCAATCATAGGTGGTGCAATCAATGCTGTCGGACAGCCGTATACCCGAGTGGACCTGCCGCTCACGGCTGGGCCGGTGCAGACTTCTACCGGCGCAAACCTGGGAATTCGGGGGTCTTACGTGAATTACTACGTGGGCAATGCGGTGGTCCTGGTGCCCCATTACGCCGATCCGATGGACGAAGTGGCGCTTGGTCTGGTCCAATCACTATACCCCAACCGAGAGGCTGTGGGCATCGACTGTCGGGACATGTTTCAATGGGGAGGAATGGTCCACTGCGTGACCCAACAGCAGCCGCTGGGCGCTCCTTTCTCGTCCCAGTCGCTGCCCGTGCGCCACGGGACCATTCCCGCTGCGCTATACGGGCGGTGGGACATCATGGGGCGCAAGCTCCTCGAACCTCCCTCGTCCGGCTTGTACATTGAGGTTGGGCCCCAAGGCCGGCACATGCGGTTCGCTGGCGCCGAGTGATGATTCTGGCGCCCGCGATCCGTCCGATGTTGACATCTCGGTTTGGGGCAAATTGCACCATCTTTCGGAGCCGTGAACGAGTTCCTTACCACTTCCGTTGAAATAGGCCACCACGTCTTCACCATGTTGGACTTCGTGGAGGTGGTGGGCGTGGTCTTGCTGTCCCGCATCATACTCGGCATTTTGCGAAGGGGACTGCGCCGCGCGGAGCGGTTTTCCACGCTGGACGAAGGCAAGCGTTTCATTGTCCACCGCATGGTGAGCTCGGTCGTTTGGACGATGGCGACGCTTTTCGTGCTGTCCGTGCTCGGACTGAATCTGACGGCGGTTTGGGCCGGTTCTGCCGCCCTGCTGGTCGGCGTAGGCATCGGCTTGCAGGGCTTTTTCAACGATGTGATCAGTGGTTTCGTTCTCCTTTTCGAGGGCGGCATAGCCGTCGGCAACATCCTGGAGGTCGACGGGCAATTGGTCAAGGTGGAGCGCATTGATTTGCGGTCTACCCGGGTGGTGTCCGCAAAGGGCGAACTGTTGGTGCTACCCAACGCGAAGATGGCGGGAGAGGCAGTTGTCAACCTCAGTCAGGGAGCGCCGTACTCAAGGATTGAAGTGCACGTAGGTGTGGCATATGGGAGCGATGTGGAGCGGGTTCAGGCGTTGATGGTGGAAGCCATGCAGGAGCAACCGGAAGTGCTGAAGTTGCCTGAACCCACGGTTTTCTTTCGGGATTTCGGCGATTCTTCGCTTGATTTCGCAGTGATGGGATGGCTGAACAATCCTTGGGACCGATTGGCCATTCAGAGCAGGGTAAGGGTAACGTTGGATGCGAAGTTCCGCGCCCACGGAGTGAGCATTCCCTTTCCCCAGCGCGACCTGCACGTCATCGACCACAGAAAGGAAGGGTAACCCTTCCCGATGTGAGAAGAGCACTTGGGCCGACCGGGGCGGTTTCGGCTCCGCAACCCAGGGTACGATACGGACGATTCTGACGCGCTCATTGTCACGGCGCCTATGAAGCAGGGTGGGCTTACCGGGTAAATTCCCGTCACCAAGAACCACATCACATGCTCAAATTTCATTCATACAGCACCCGTATGGTCAACACACGACGGGGGGTCATGGAGTGTCTCGAATCCGCCGTGGGCGAGGACGTCTCCAAGATGGATCTGCTCATTTGGCACGCCTCTTTGGGCCACGATTTTCAGGACCTTGTGGATGCCTCCCGTGAACTGGCACCTCATGCCCGAGTGGTGGCTACCTCATGCTGCGGCGTTGTCGGCAGGGAGGGGGTCAGTGAATCCATGAAAGACATCGCCTTGATGGCGGTCGAGGGCAAGGAATTTGCGGTGGCACAGTGCGATGGTCTGAACGGCAAGAACGCTTTCGCCAAGTGCGAGGAAATGGCAAGGTCCCTCAAGGAGCAGGACCCCAACGTGAACATGGTGTACTTCCTTGGTTCGGGCATCGACACAGCCAACGACCAGTGCATCAAAGCCTTTGAGTCCGTTCTCGGGAAAGAGGTGACCATTTTCGGCGCCACTTCCTCAGACAACATGAAGGGCGTGGTGAACTACCAGGCCGTGGACGGGAAGGTCATGGAACACGGAGCATACGCCGTGGGATTCAGCGATCCAACCTTGAAGGTAGAGACACAGGCCACCCATGGATTCGTGGCGGTGGGTGAGCCCATGGTCGTGACGAAGTCCGACGGGCACCTCATTCAGGAACTGGATGGTGAGCCGGCCTGGGAAGCGTTCACGCGCCGGCTCGGTCTCGAGGCCTCTGCTGAATGCGGGGACACCATTCCCATCGGTGCCCTCGCGGAGAAGCTGCCCGAGGATCTCGCCAAGGAATATGGAAATGACCACATTCTCAGGGTGGTGACCAAGCGAGTGGGCAACGACATGCAATACGCGACAGAAGTCGCCGAAGGGACCCAGCTGTGGTTGACCAAACGCGATGAGCCGCTCATTTTCAGTGAGATGGATCGAATTGTGGAGGAAATCCGCGGGCGGATGAAGGGTGCGGCACCCGTGGCGGTGTTCCATGCGGACTGTTTGGCCCGCGGACGCTTCCTCTTCGACCGCATCATCAAGGAAGAACTCGTGGGCAAGATGCAATTCCCATTTTACGAGAACGGACAATGCCCGCCTTGGCTCGGCATGTACGGCTTCGGTGAATTTGCCCGGCTTGGCGGAGAGAACGAATACCACAACTACACCACAGCGCTGTACGTCCTCTACCGATGACCTGATCCCACTCCCCCAGCCTGTTCAAATTGCCCCATAATCTGTCCCACCAAGAGTTGCTGCAGGAGTACCTCGCGCTGCAGTCCCGCGTGACCCGCTTTTCTGCCCAGGAGCAGGAGCTGATCAACGTGCGGGACATGCTGGACCAGGAGCTCGTGGGATACAAGCGCATGAATGAATTTCATGCTGCTGCCATCGAGGTACGAGATGTGCCCCGGTTGTTGGAGCTGATTTCGGAGACGCTGGTCGATCTTTTTGAGACCGAAATTGGTTTTGCGTGTTTCCGGTACATGCTGGAACAGGGCAGCTACCAATGTCATCTGGAGGGGGGAGGGAAATACCGTGAGGAAGAAATGAAGGCGGCGCTCCGCGCTTTGTGTTCCAGCCATGCAGCACCATACAGTTGGTGCGATGGCGAAAAGGAGGCCGGTTCACCGCTGTCGCGATGGATGATCGGTAAGAAGCACAGGCCGGGGTCGACGGTGGAAATGGTGGTCATTGCAGCGGTAAGCAGGGAGAAGGCACTTACGTATGGGCGGATTGACCAGCGAAAATTCACGTTGTTCCAGCTGTTTGTAGAGTCGTGCTCAGCTTACCTGGAGAGCATATCCGCACGTCAGAGAATCAAAACCCAACTGGAGACGATTCGGAAATCCGAGCTGGAACTCCGGCGCCTTTCCCTGATCGCGACCAATACCCACAGCGGGGTGATCATCACGGATGCCAAAGCGCGTATCGTTTGGGTCAATGATGCTTTCAAGACCAATACGGGCTATGTCGAGGAAGAGGTCATTGGCAAGAAACCCAAGGAATTTCTCCAGACCGAGGGCCTGAATGATGAAGAGACCCTGCATCGACTCTCGTCCGCACTTCAGCAGCATGAGAATGTCTCGGTCGACCTCAAGAACATCCGGAAAAACGGGGAGGTCTTTTTTCTTCGCTTGACCATTTCACCGGTGAGGGACCAGGAGGACAAGCTGGTCAATTTCATTGCCATCCAGCAAGACATTACCGAGCAGAAGGTGAGCGAGGCGAGAATGATTGAGCAGAATGAGGAATTGACCAAAATCAACCAGGAACTGGATCAATTCGTCTACAGCATTTCCCATGACCTTCGGGCTCCCTTGCTTTCCATCCAAGGGTTGCTGGGGCTGATGGAAACCGAAAAGATGGGGGCGGCGAACATGGAGTATCTGAGCCTGGTCGGCGAAAGCACCAAACGCTTGGATCACACCATTCTCGAAATCTTGAACTATTCCAGAAACGCGAGGCTGGAGGTTCAGTTCGACTCGTTCAACCTCCGCACGACGATTGCGCACATCCTATCCGATTTGGGCAGCATGCGCAGGGACGTCAGAACCTCGGTTCATTGGAGCGGCAACGAGGAAGTGGTGCAGGACGAAATCCGGGTCGGGGTACTGCTGAAGAACATTCTCGCCAATGCCATCAAATACAGCAAGCGCGGCGGCGATGCCGAGGTTGAAGTGCGCGCCATCACAACGCCGCAGGCAATGCAGATCATCATCGCCGACAATGGAGAAGGCATTGACGAAGTCCATCTCCAAAAGGTGTTTGATATGTTCTACCGAGCGACGCACAGCAGTCCGGGAACTGGGCTCGGATTGTACATCTCCAAGGAAATCACAGACAAAATCGGAGGGAGCATTTCCATTGAATCCACTTTGGGCATAGGAACCGAAGTGACCATCATCTTACCCCAACATTAGCATGAGCAGATATCTATTGATCGACGACGATGACATCATCCAGTTCATTCACAAAAGGGTGATTTCAGCGGCAGATGGGCAAGCGGACATCAGCGCGGTGTTCTCCGTGGCAAATGGGTTGCAGCTTCTGACAGACTGGGGTGTGGACCATCTTCCTGATTTCATCTTCATCGACATCAGCATGCCTGTGAACAGTGGATTTGATTTTTTGGATGCCCTGATTTCCGATCATCCGGCACTCCACGCAGCGTTGCTGGAACGCAGCAGGGTCTTCCTGCTCACTTCTTCGGTGAATCCCCGCGACCAACAAAGGGCACAGGGTTATGCCTTGATTGAACGGATGTTGTCCAAGCCACTGACACCGGAAATGATGATGCAATTGGGCACCCTCTCTTCCGAAACTGCCTCGCCCACTTGACCTGGTCCAGTGCAGCGTCAGTGCTTGATCAACCGCAATGTTTGGCTCCCTGATCCTCTGGAGATGCGCAACAAGAGGGGCCCCGAAGGCCAGTCCGTGGCGGTGAGCACAAGGCGGGCACCATCCGCAGTTCCGAAACCCACAGTCCTGCCCAGAACATCGGTCAATTCCCATGTGTCCCCCGACGTGAGTCCATCCAATGTGAGTCGCTCTTTGATGGGGTTGGGGAAAGCTGTGACCGTCTGCGAGGCTGCGGATTCCGCCACGGAAACAACGGTATTGACATCCATTTTCTCCGCCAAGACTTCAAAGCCAAAGGAGCCGTCGTAGGCAAAGATGACATCGGACCCTCCGCCGTCGTATAGGGTCTCTATGGTGCAGGAGCCATTGGAGCCGCCCCAGGATGAGCCGAACATGCCATCGCCATAGGTGTCGGTCAGGGCGAATGTGTAGCAACCCGTGAAAGGGAGTGAGATGGTGAAGTTGTAGAGCGTTTCATCTGCATAGCTTCCGGGATCCGCGGAAGCGATGAGGTCCCCTTGCGCATTGCGGATTTCCCAGCCGGTTTCATCGCCCCAGTTGTCCGTGATCAATGACACCTCCCAGAACGTGCTTGCGGGGGTTGCGACCTCCACGTTGGCTTCCAAGATGTTGTTGTAGGCATTCTCATCCTCCCAAACAGCCGTGATTGTGAAGTCGGTGGCTTCGTTGAAGGCATAGGACCCAAGGGGGAATACTTCGGATGCATAGGTTTCGAGGGAACCGCTCCAGTCGGAGGACAGCACCACGTTGCCGTCCACGATCATCTGTACCGTCAAGGCTTGTGCGTCGCCTACATTCAGGACCTCCGAGCCCCAATTGGTCAATCTGACGGCGATGGGGGTTTCCTGTCCAGGGCAGACCACTTCTTCTCCGATGAAGGCGGTCAATCCGGCATCCTGGGCAACCGCAGGTACCGTAGCAAACTTCCAGTTGGTCGACATGAAGTCGAAAGCGCCGGGATCCATGCTCATCCCGTTGATGAGGTAGATGTCCCCATCCAGGACAAAGGAGGCGGGGGCCCAGCGCGACATGCCCGGATGGGAAGGCCATTCCATCCAGCTGTCTGTGCCTGGGTCATATTGCCAATTCTCCCCGGTTTCCATGGAACTGTGGTCCTCCCCGTCTCCGCTCAGCGCATAGCCTTTTCCTTCGTGGGCCAGCTGCGTTCCCGCCACGCGTCCTTCGGCGGGTAGGGTGGCCATCTGGGTCCATTCCTCGGAGTCTGGGGAATACCGGTACCACTCGTTGTAGATGTTGGGCCCGCTGTGGCCAAAGCCGACATAGACCTGTCCGTCGATGCCGAATTGGTAGGGGTGGTGACGGGGCGCATCGGGAAAGTCCGGCTTCTCGCTCCAACTGTCCGTGGCCATGTCGTATTCCCACCAGTCATTGCGGTCACCATCAGGGCTGCCTCCGAGTCCCACGAAAATGCGTCCCGCCTCCGCCACAAACGCGGGGTGGGACCTGGGCTCGCAAGGGCAGGGCGCCATCTCCGTCCAGGTCATGTCGTCGGGGTCAAATGCCCACAAGTCGTTCAGATACCCCTGGTTGGACAGACCAAATCCCATCCAAGCACGGCCGTCCCACGTGTCTCCGATGGTATACCCACGGGCAGCACCGGGAAAAGCAGGCAACCCCATCCAGGTGTCCGTTGCAGGATCGTACTGAAAAAAGGCATCGCTGTACCCATCGGTCGATTCCCCTGCAACGATGTAACCCATGCCATCCAATGCAAAGCCAAAGCTGTGGTTCGATACGAAGCCGTCTGGCAAGGGCGCCACGGATTGCCATTCTTGGGCTTGTCCCAAGGTAGCGCATAAAGCACTAGAAACCAGAAAAATAAAGGATATTCGGCTGCAAATCATTTGGCAAGTTAGCCAAAAAGTCACGCGCCAACAATCGCGAGGGGATGGCGTGATGGGAAGGTGCTTGCATGGCGGGATTCATCCAGGGCACGCGGTCCGCTCTGCATCCCCGGGTTTACCGCCAATCGAACCTGCTCTGCGCTAGTTTTACCCCATGAAGAAGATTCTGCTGCTCGGCTCGGGTGAGCTGGGAAAGGAAGTGGTCATCGCGCTCCAGCGGCTTGGACAACACGTGGTCGCGGTGGATTCATACCCGGGAGCGCCGGCCATGCAGGTGGCCGATGGCTTCGAGGTCATCGACATGCTCGATGGCGACGCTCTCGATGCGGTGGTGGCCCGTCATCGGCCCGATTTGATCGTCCCGGAGGTGGAATCGATCCGGACTGAGCGGTTCTACGACTATGAGGCCCAGGGCATCACCGTCGTCCCCTCGGCCAAGGCTGCCCAGTTCACCATGAACCGGCGCGCCATTCGCGATCTCGCGGCGCAGAAGCTCGGGTTGAAGACGGCACCGTACCGCTATGCGACCTCCTTGGGAGAGATGTGGGAAGCTGTGAAAGCTGTAGGCATACCCTGTGTGGTCAAGCCGCTCATGTCGAGCTCCGGGAAGGGACAGTCGGTCATCCGATCAGAAGCCGAAATCGAAAAGGCATGGAAATACGGGCTGGAAGGATCAAGGGGGGACCTTGCAGAGATGATTGTGGAGGCCTTCATTGATTTCGATTACGAAATCACCTTGTTGACCTTGACCCAGTCGAGCGGAGAGACGCTGTTCTGTCCGCCCATCGGGCACCGTCAGGAACGGGGCGACTACCAGGAAAGCTGGCAGCCCGCCACCATGGAACCCTCGCTGCTCGACGAGGCGCAGCGTATGGCGGCCGACGTCACGGCAGAGCTCGGGGGCAATGGCATTTGGGGCGTTGAGTTCTTCATTGAAAATGCCAAGGATGGACTTCCAGGAACGGTCTACTTCTCTGAGCTGTCGCCACGGCCGCACGACACGGGTATGGTAACCTTGGCAGGTACCCAGAACTTGAACGAATTCGAGCTTCACGCGAGGGCCATTCTCCGCCTTCCGGTGCCTGCCATCGAGCAGCGCGGTAACGGCGCCAGCGCCGTCATATTGGCACCACCGAATGAAGCTGCGGGCAATCCGATTTTCAGTGGCTTGGAGCAGGCCACATCGCAACCCGGCACAGATCTTCGGCTGTTCGGAAAACCCACCCTTCGGCCCTACCGCCGAATGGGCGTTGCCGTGGCTTTCGGATCAAGAGATGTGGCTGTGGACACCCTCGTCAATCGCGCCAAATCCGCTGCGGATAGCGTGGCCGTGCGTTCAGGAGACGTCCGAGCGGTGGACCTCTGAATCGCCTTTGACCCCTCCTCAATCGAGGCGGATTTCCTGCAGCTTCGTGCTGATTCCGTAAAGGGTGCGGCGGCGGTCTGCCGGATCTTTTGTGCGGTGAATGAGTAGAACACCCATCTTCTCCTCACCCCACGCGTTCGTGTACCGGACGAATCTTGCGCGGCGTGCGCGAATGGTTTCGTTGGTCTCTTTGCCATTGAACGAAATCATGCCGTCAAGCGCATCCGTATCGATGGTCGATCCAGCGTGAGGCATGAGCGCGGTGAGGAAAGTGCGCAATTCATGGGGGACATCCTCCATCCGCAGCCCGAGGGCGCTTTCAACGGCGGGTCCTTGGGACGTGCGGTTCAATCGGCCGCGTCCCATCCACCCCAATCCGAGCACGACGGTCAGGAGAATCACCGCCCTGCCCATCCAGCGACACCAAACGGGCCAGCTTTCGAACACAACTTCCGCAGGCATGAGTTGGGCCCTCCGCTTCAGCGTGGTCCAGGGTTGCGTGATGGAACCTTCCATTGTCACGTACTCACCCACAGGCGTCCATGCAATGGATTGCAGAGGCAGGGTGGGCGTCATGGAGTAAAAACGTTGTCCCGTCGGTGATTCGAGCCAATTCCAATCTTCCGTACCCGAAAGGAAAAGACCGCCCGCACACGCAACGGCAACCGTGGAATCGGGGAGTGAACCATATCCCGCCCGATTCCATCCCGATGCCCGGTTCCACTTCCACAACTCCGAATTCTCGGTTTCCACATAGGCGTACCCATCGCAAACCCACGGTTTGGATCGGATGGCCTCAGGGCAAGGAGGGGTCTCCGTCTGTTGCCATCCCAAAGCCCCTTCCTCCAGGATCAACCCTCCCGTGGACAGCAGCAGGAGTTCTCTTTCGAGCCGAAAAGGTGCCGCGCCATCCGGCCAAGAAGATGGCATTATTTCGAAGGGAGGGTTGGAGCGAATGGGTTGACCCTCTATCTCCGACTTGTATAGTTGGCTGGTGGGGGCCCATTTCACCCTCATCCCGGTATTGAACATACCATAGAGGTCAATCAAGACTTGGGTCTCGGTTTGGGTCTCGTCATCCAGTCGAAAGAAAAAGGCGAGGGTCAGATCTCCGGGCGGAACTGCGGCAAACTGTCTGAGGGCATCGTCTCTACCGTCAAAGAAAACCGCTTTTCCATCCACCCCCGGCACGCTCTTGGGAGAGGACTGGACCGTGGGGGCGGTGTTGGATACCCCCGCTGCCCATGAATCGGAGTCAAAGGTCCAGAAATCAGCGGTATACCGGTCTGGATTGTGGTCTCGGTTCTGAAACTCCGATTGGATTTCTTCGGATTTCCATGCGCGTCCAGAGAGAAAGACCCGATCCAATGAAACCCTGCTGTGGCCGTGAAATCCGGTGGCGAAAGCGGCCCCGAACACCAGGGCATTGTATTGGTAGCGATGATCAATGCTCAAACCGTTGAACAGGCACTGGCCATCCAGCCAGACTTCCGTGGACAGGTCATCGCGTCGGATGAAGGTCAATTGATGCCATGTATGGGGCGTCAATTCGGCGATTCCAACATTGTTGTCACCGAGTCCATTCAAGTCGAGATAGGGAACAACCAACTGGTGACAGAACGCCAACTTTTCGGGGGCTGGCTCCTCCCTTGTCTCCGCTTTAGACGCTGAAAGGTTCCTTGCCTGCAAGGTTTGCCAACGCTCACCTTTCCTGAAATGAAGGCGGCCCTCATGGGACCAAACCTCCTCAAGCGAGTTCAGTGGGGCCAAGGCCCGGATCCACGGGTCAGGCGGGTCTACGGGCCCCGGCCACTTCATTGAAGCCGGGCCGGGGCGCTTCCAAAAGAGGCGCCGTGACGTAGGCCACCATTGCGAGTGAATCTGCCATTCGGGCGCATTGGGCAATCCATAAACAATCTCAGGATGGCCATCCGCATCCAAATCAGCTGTCAAAAGTGGGTCCAGCCTATACTCGGGCTCGCCGAGGTCATACAAGTCCAAAATGGCCCCTGTCTGTCTCGAGTAACTGCAGAACTGAAGATTTTTGGTGATGAGTCTTCGCAAGACAAACTCTATGCGGTCACCACGAGGGCTGGGTACACGCCAGAACCGGGAATTGTAGGTGCCGTGAGGCGGGGTCCAGTTCAATGTGGTGTTTCCATCCAGGTCCAATTCGCGGTACCAAACGGAATCCCGACATGAAGCGAGCATTCCGATTTGGCCATCCTCGTGGCTCCATGCCTCCCAATGCTGGGTGCCCTTGGTCTCCTCCCACCAAGTGGCCTTGCTCCATTTGGCACCTTGCTTCTGCGCG
>JAURDB010000071.1 GCA_030828175.1 Flavobacteriales bacterium | reverse complement strand
AACGGCCTCTACGACGCCATGAACCGCGGCGTGGCCCGAGCTGGGGGCGACATCATCGGCATCCTCAACGCCGACGACCGCTTCGCGGACCCACAGGTCATTGCCGACGTCGTTCGGGTCTTTGAGGAAACTGACGCCGATGGCGTGTACGCCGACCTCGACTACGTCGATGCGGAAAGCGGCCAGACCGTCACCCGCCAATGGAAGTCAGGCGAGCCGGGCGATTTCCGGAAAGGGTGGATGCCGCCCCACCCCACCCTGTTCGTCAAGCGCGCGCTGTATGAGCAGCACGGCCTGTTCAACCTGCAACTGCGCAGTGCCGCCGACTACGAATTGATGCTGCGCTTCTTCCATTTCCGCGGAGCCGAATTGGCCTACCTCCCGCGGACCACGGTCAAGATGCGGGCAGGTGGGCAATCCAATGCGTCGCTCAGCAACCGCATCAAAGCGAATGCCGAGGATGCCAAGGCCTGGCGCCTCAATGGGCAATCTCCGCCGGCATTGCTGAGGCTGCGCAAACCCTTGCGCAAACTCGGCCAGTTCGCCAAGCGGTAATACACCCCAGACCGGTCAGATGGAGCGCACCCACAGCGCGCTTTTCCATCGACCGCGAGCCCCTCCAATGAATCAGCGGATGCTGTAGTTGGGGGCCTCGCGCGAGATCATGACGTCGTGCGGGTGGCTTTCCTTGACGCCCGCAGATGTGATGCGGACGAACTGCGCCTGGTGCAGGGCAGGGATGTCCCTGGCGCCGCAGTAACCCATACCGGCGCGCAGGCCGCCGATGACCTGGTACATGACCTCCTGGACCGTGCCCTTGTAGGGGACGCGGCCGGAGATGCCCTCGGGCACCAGTTTCTTGAGGTCGTCCTCAGCGTCCTGGAAGTAGCGGTCCTTGGAGCCCTTCTGCATGGCCTCCAGGCTGCCCATCCCACGGTAGGTCTTGAAGCGACGGCCCTCATAAATGATGGTCTCGCCCGGACTTTCCTCCGTGCCGGCGAGCATGCTGCCGATCATGACGCTGTGGCCCCCGCCGGCCAGCGCCTTGGCGATGTCGCCCGTGTAGCGAATGCCGCCGTCTGCGATCAGCGGAACGTCCGTTCCGGCGAGCGCCTCGGCCACATCCATCACGGCACCCAACTGGGGTACGCCCACCCCGGCGATGACCCGGGTCGTACAAATCGAGCCCGGTCCGATGCCCACCTTCACTCCGTCCGCTCCCGCCTCGACCAAGGCACGCGCCGCAGCCGCCGTGGCAATGTTGCCGCACACGATGTCGGTGTCGGGATACGCCGCTTTGACCTTCCCCAACATGGCCATCACTCCGGCACTGTGGCCGTGGGCGGTATCGATGATGAGCGCGTCGACCTCAGAAGCGACCAGGGCCTCCACCCTTTCCATGGTGTCGGGCGTCACGCCCACCGCGGCGGCGCAACGCAAGCGGCCGTACTGGTCCTTGCAGGCACTGGGGAACTCCTGCAGCTTGATGATGTCGCGGTAGGTGATCAGGCCCACGAGTTTCCCAGCGGCGTCCACCACGGGGAGCTTCTCAATCTTGTTGTCGCGCAGGATTTCTTCGGCGCGCTTGAGGTCGGTTCCATTGGGCGTGGTCACGAGGTTTTCCGAGGTCATGACCTCCGCAATGGGGCGACGTACACTGTGCTCGAAGCGCAAGTCGCGGTTGGTCACAATGCCCTTGAGGAAACCGTCGGCGTCCACCACGGGGATTCCACCGATGCCGTGTTCCCTCATGATGTGGTGTGCATCGCCCACAACCGCATCTACCGGCAGCGTGATGGGGTCCTGAATCATGCCGCTTTCGCTCCGTTTGACCCTGCGGACTAACGCCGCCTGCGCGGCAATCGTCATGTTCTTGTGGATCACACCGATGCCCCCCTGACGCGCCATGGCGATGGCCATATCGGCTCCCGTGACAGTGTCCATCGCCGCCGAGACCACCGGCACATTCAATACGATGTTGCGCGAGAATCGGCTGCGGAGATCCGTATCGCGGGGCAGTACCTCACTGTATGCCGGCACGAGCAATACATCGTCGTAAGTCAGGCCTTCTCCGGTGAACTTGGGGTGGGTGTGGTCAATGGGCATGAGAGAGTGTTGACGTCCGGATATTCCGGCGAAAATAGCCCACATCACGGTGGATTCAAGGGGGTTCAACCCCTGTTTTTCACGGCCTGAGCACAACCTGCACGTGCCCCATCCGGGTCACCACGCGCCCCGCGCCATCCTGAATCCGCAGTGTGTAAGGATAGAAAGCCTCGGGCAACATGGCGCCGTCCAAGGTGCCATCCCACGCGTCCGTTGGGTTCTCCGTCGTCCAAATCAGGTCGCCCCAACGGGAGAACACATCAAGTCGGTAATCCGTGACATCGGCAAAGGCAATGGAAGGCTGCCACGTGTTGTTGACGCCATTGTACACCAACGCGTTGGGGATCCAAACCACCGGTGGAAGGGTCAAGCACACTTCATTCGAAATGGACGCCCATCCGCTGTCCCCTTGCTCTACCCGCACCCGGTAGCAGAACTCACCGGGCGTTCCAATCAGTTCCTCCAACTCATCATTGTAAGAGAAGTCGTTGGGGCCAAAGTCCTCCGCCTCCTCCAGCGCTCCACCGAATTGGATGCCACGAAGCAAGACTTGTCGCGTGCGCGGAGCATCCCATCCCTCAAACGCCGTCCATGCCAACGCATTCGACAATTGAGACTCCAGCACCGTTCCACTGAGAAACACCGTTTCGGCTACCGGGGTGCCCAGCACACTGTCACCGCACGCGTTGACCACCTTGAGGTAGTACTTGTATTGCCCCACTTGTCCTTCAATGGTGCTGTCCAGCATCTGCACCACGCCCCCCACAGAATAGATGCTGTTGACGAATTCAAAGTCATCGTCATACGGCTCGTTGCGCCACAATTCATAGGCATGTGGCTCCGTCGAGGAAGCATCCACCTCTGCCCGCAAGACCGCCACGGAATCCGTCACGATACTCGCCTCCAGCCAGCGCATCCACTGTGGCCCACCAGGATAGGTAAACAGGTTTTCAGCGGTATTCGAAGACTGCGTCCAATCCGCATCTGCTGCGTACGCCACCACGCGATAACGATACAGGCTTCCGATGTTTGCCCCGGTGTGGAGGAAGTAGTTCAGCCCTCCCGACACTTCGCCCAGCAGGAAGGGTGCGCTTTGAACCCCGTTCTGGTCCAACTCTGAAGCCCAAACCTCGTAGTGGTCCACACCGCCGGGCCAGTGGACCACAGGCGACCACTGCAGGTCCGCCTGGTCGGTGCATTCCGCCCAATCGACGTCGAGATACATCGAAGGCGCACAAGCCGGACTCGCGGCCCCCGGGTCGGGCATTCCGAGGATGTAACAGCTATCGAAAGCCGCCACATTGTAGTATTCGATCACCTGTCCCGCCAAACTGAAAGGATTGGTCCAACTGAGCTGATTCGGGTCCTCCAACGTGGCCAAAACCGTTTGAATCGAACCTGAGCACGTGTAGACGAGGTATCCCGCAATGTCTCCTTCCTCGCCCGGTTCCCATGAAATGGTCGCCTCTCCGGTCAGGCTGTCCACATCGACTGCCACGATCTGCGGAGGCAAAGGGTCGGTCTGGTCCGACACCTCTATCGACGCCTGATTGGACCGATGAACGCATCCGCCATCTTCGGTCAAGGTGATGCGGTAGGTGACAAATCCATCGCACTGGGTCACCGGAATGGAATAATTGGAATTTCCGGGCAACCAAGGCTGCGCCATCACCTCCATCCAGGTAGCGTCCGGGAGCAATTGTTCCACGGCATATGTGCCGCTGAATCCTGCCGGCGGATTGAAATGAAAGGGGCTGTTCCAATCGAGGTCCACGGTTCCCGGAATCAATCCCGCCGAAAGTTCCAGGTGCAATGTGCAGAGGGTGTCAGACAAACCTCCCATGTTGCTTCCCAATGCGTCTTGGGCCTGCAGGGTGAAGCAGAAACTCTGGCTGGAGAAGTCGAAACCACTCGCCGCCCCCAATACCGTTCCAGTAGGCTCCACCGCCAGATCCACGCTGAGTTGCGTAAACGAAGTGTAATCAGGCGGGGGCAATAGGTGATCCACATTGTAGAACGACGCCCCGGTGGCATCCGCTTCCCACCCCATGGTGAGATTGCCATTGGCCTCCACCTGAATGCACTCCCACTCCTGGCACCAACCTTCACAGGCGGCAACCGTGAACAGAGCCAGCAATAAGGGGCGATATGAAAGACCGGTCGTCATCGCGTGTGCAAGATGTACGTAGGCAACGAGGGAACGGTTGCCTTGGCGGGATGTTATCCGCGCCGACCATTGAATTTCCTACTGAGGTGCATGAAGTCCCTCCCAATCAAAACCGGGGGACATCCCTTGGGTACCAAAGGCGCGGTATTCGGAAACGATGCGCTCCACCAATTCGCCGGCCCCGGGCAGGTCGTTCAACAAGGCACTCACCTGACCGATTTCCAACTCCCCCTCCTTCAAGTCGCCCATCCGCATCCCTTGCTTGGCCCTGCCCCGACCCAACAGTGAACGCAACGCATTCACGTCGTCGCCTCGTTCCTCTGCCGCCGCCACCTGATCAAAGAACCCCCCTTCCTCACCGCGCAGCAGCCTCACGGGGGTGACATCCTTCAACATCAGCCGGGTCTCTCCAGCCTGCGCCTCTGCAATGCGGCGCTTGAACGCTGCATGTGCCGGGTTTTCCCGGGTCATGACGAACCGGCTTCCCATCTGCACCCCTGAAGCCCCCAAGGCCAGCGCCGCCAGCAAAGAACGGGCATCGTGCAAGCCCCCTGCAGCGATGACGGGAACATCCACCGCATCCACCACCTCCGGCACCAGACACAGGGTGGTCGTCTCTTCCCTCCCATTATGTCCTCCGGCTTCGAACCCCTCTGCCACCACCGCATCCACCCCTGCATCCACCGCCTTCCGCGCAAAAACCGCACTGGATACCACGTGAATCACCACTGCACCCGACTCCTTGAGGTATTGTGTCCACTTCCTCGGTGAACCCGCACTGGTAAACACAACAGGCACCCGCTCCCGGACAATTGTGGCCATGTGCTCCTCGACAGCGGGATAGAGCAAAGGCACATTCACCGCAAAGGGGCCGCCCCAAACGGCTTTGACCTTTTGAATCTCATGGATCAACTCATCGGGATACATGGAACCGGCACCCAGCGTCCCCAACCCTCCGGCTCGGCCTACTGCCACCGCCAATTCGGCACCTGTGCACCAGACCATGCCCGCCTGAATCAAAGGATGACGCACCCCCAACATGGCGCAAAGAGACTGTGGATCAGACTTGAACAACGGCATGACGCAAAATCGCTCGGGAAAACGAAACCCCACCGCGTGCAGGAACGTATACCTACCCGTGTCCCTTTTGACTTATGAACATGTAGGAAGGGACTGATGCGTGTTTACGCACCAGATTATACCAGATAGAACCTTCATTTTTGACCCATGGTGCGACAGCTGACATATTCCTTCCTTGTGACACTGGGCTTATTCTTCGCTACCCATGTGGCGATCGGACAAGGCAACTGGGACGTGGGGATTTCCGTCGGTATGGCCAACTACATGGGAGACATTGGTGATGGATCTGTATCACGCCGTGACTTCATCTGGGACATGCAGGAGCTGCGCACGAGGCCTGCACTGGGCGTGTTTGCCCGCCGCAAGTTGGACCGTGACGGCCTCTGGCACATTCGCGCCGACTTCAGCCGCATCCACATCTCGGGAAGCGACAAAGACACCCAGTACGCACCGCGCCGCGCCCGCAATCTGCATTTCCGCAACATCATGCAGGAGGGATACATCCGGCTGGAGCGGGACCTGATGCAAAAACCGCTGGTTTGGGCGCGCCAACGAAGGGCCATGCTCACCATCCGCGGCTTTGTAGGTTTCGGAAAAGTGCGCCACAATCCCGAGGCCCGAGTGGATGTAAACAACCTGATGTACGATCAACTCATCGAATCTGGCATCACCAGCGAAGGCCAATGGCACAGCCTCCCCGAACTGCAGACGGGAGGTGTGGACTACAGCGATGAACTGTACATCAGCACACTTCCATTTGGGTTGAGTGCCACGATCACAGGCCAACGGAAAGGAGGTGCCGCCGATTTTTACGTGGGGATCGAGCTCGGATTTAGAATGGTGGATACCGATTACCTCGATGACATATCAGGGTTCTATGCCGACCCCAGCGAGATGTCCCAACTTGGTGCAGCATTGTCCTCACAAGCCAATCTCGAAGACTTGGCCATCGCTGGACCTGGAGCTGGAAGTATGACGGCCCACAGCTACATCGGAGACGAAATTCCCGTGATTCGCGGCAATCCGGCCAATACGGATGCTTACGGCACCCTCGTCATTACTTACGGCAAGGTTTTGAATGGCCGCAGCCAGAGCTTCAACCACAGCCGCAGCACCTACGGCAACAAGAAAGGCGGCGGATTATTCCGCAAGTCGACCCGGATGAAATTCTAATTCGTCGACGTTTTAAATTAATTTGTCGTATTTTTGTGGCAGACCATGTGTTTGTCACGATTCTACTTGCTTGGACTCTCTGGGTTTCTGCTGGGATGCTCCCTTCCGCTCAGCGCACAGCTTGAATGGCCCCAACAGTGGGAATTGGAGGCGGGAACATCTGTTCACCTCTCCGGCTATTGCGGGGACATCGGTCATAAAGGCTCCTACGGTGTTCTCAGCGACACCCAATGGCACCTCATCCAAGCAGGGGGCGGATTGGGTGTCCGTGCCGCCCAAAAGGGCAAGCGCATCGGAATCAACCTTCACGCCAGGCGCATCCACATCCAAGGTGCCGATAGCGTTTCCAACAAAGCGGTGGCATTTGTCCGCAACCTGCATTTCAAGAACGCGATGACCGAAATCGCCGCCACCCTGGACTTCCCCCTCATGCGCTTGGGCAGTCAAATGGGAGGCTGGAGCATGCTCCACAGTCTTCGGGCAGAAGGCGGCATTGCGCTTCTCCACCACGCACCGAAGGCCCAGGTCGATCGGGACAACCTGTGCTATGACCTTCTCGTGGAGATGGGATACACCACACCGGGCGAATGGCACGATCTCAGGACACTGCGCACCGAAGGAGATACCTATGCAAAGTGGGTGGCCACCCTGCCACTCGGATTCTCCTGGACCGTCACTGCCGACAACGGAAGCGGCAAGCCTTGGCACATCACACTCAGCGGCCTTTGGCGGTACACATGGACCGATCGGCTCGATGACATCCATGACCAATACGCCAACCCCTGGGGCATGAACCCCCTCGGACTCGCCTTGACCAGTCAATCCAACCCGGCTGACCAACCACCCTGTGCCTTGGCTCCCAGTCTGTCCACTTTTCAGTACCAACAAGGACTGGAGCCGGAAAGGCAGCCCACCCGGGGCAATGCCGACACCCGCGACATGTACTTTACCCTGGGCTTGAAAGTCGCTCGCTCGCTTGTGGCATCCTCTTCCCAGACCTTCCATCGGAAGCGTTTCCGCGGCCCCAGGGTGAACAACAAACGATAAAGCGGGACAATCCGCGCCGGCCGAACCCTTCTTGGGCGAACGGGAGACATTAAATTCGGCCTCCCATTCGCAACGATGAGCCACCGCTTTTTTCCCGAATTCACGAACGCCCTCCTCGGATTTGCGTTCGCACTCTTCGCCGCAGCGTCCCTTCCTGCACAGACCGTACTCACCATCGCCGGGGAGGAAGTCAGTGCCGAGGACTTTGCCCACATCTTCAAGAAGAACAACCGCGACAGCGCAGTGACCGCCGCAAGTCTGGATGAGTACATGGAGTTGTTCATCGACTTCAAGCTCAAGGTCAAGGCCGCGGAAGACCTGGGCATGGACACGGCCACTTCGTTCGTCAATGAGCTGGCCGGGTACCGCAAGCAGCTCGCTCGGCCCTACCTGGTGGACAACGAACTGCTCGACGCACTCGTGCAACAGGCCTACGACCGCACCTTGGAAGAGGTGCGCGCTTCGCACTTGCTCGTGAAGCTCGACAAGGACCCCACGCCGGCCGATACCGCCGCCGCTTGGGGCAAGGCCGTGGCCATGAAGGAAAGGATTGAGAGCGGTGAGGACTTCGCCAGCATCGCCCGGTCCCGCGGTGGAAGTGACGACCCCAGCGTCAAGGACAACGGAGGCGACCTCGGTTGGTTCAGCGCCTTCATGATGGTTTACCCTTTTGAAGACGCCTGCTTCAAGGCCAACGAAGGCGACGTCATCGGCCCGGTTCGCACCCGATTCGGCTACCACATCATCAAGGTGACGGGCAAGCGGCAGGCACGCGGCGAATTGCGCTGCGCCCACATCATGATCCGCACCGACGACTCCAAAGGCGGGAGCGAAGAGGCCAAGAACAAAATCGACGCGCTCGCAACCGAAATCGCAGGTGGCACGGACTTCGCTGAACTCGCCCGCCAACACAGCGACGACCAAAGTTCCCGCACCAAAGGAGGCGAACTCCCTTGGTTTGGAACGGGACGCATGGTCGAGTCCTTCGAGGAAGCAGCCTTCGCTCTCGCAGCCGATGGCGATGTTTCAGCACCCGTGCAAACCCAATACGGTTGGCACATCATCAAGCGACTCGAATACAAGGCCCCTCCCTCCTTTGAAGACAGCCGCCGCGATTTGGAAAAGCGACTCCAACGCGACAGCCGCTCGGAACAAGTGCGCAAGAGCTTCATCGAAAAGCGAAAGAGGGAGTACGGCTTCTCCATCGATGAAAAGCGCTTCGGACAATTGGCTGAGGTCACCGTCGTGGACAGCCTCTTGAACGAAATCAACGTCAAGAAGGGGTTGGGCAAAAAAGCCATTGTCACGGTGGGCGACGAGAAGACCCCCGTCTCCGACTTCGTCACCTACCTGAATGCAGGGCGCAGCAGAATCGACGTAACGGGCCGGACCGCCGAGGGCGTCTTGCGCGATGCTGTCTCGGCATTCGGCGACGACCGTGTCATCGCCTACGAAGACGCCCGGCTCGAGTCCAAGCACAACGACTTCCGTCTGTTGATGGAGGAATACCACGACGGCATCCTTCTGTTCGAGCTGACCGACCGCAAAGTCTGGAGCCGCGCCGTGAAGGACAGTGCAGGCCTCGCCGAATTCTGGGAGGAGAACCAGGCCAACTACGCTTGGAAAACCCGTTTGAATGCCCGCATCTTCCGCTGCGCTGACGCCGACATTGCCCAGCGCATCATGGATGTGGCATCCGAAGGCGGCGATGTGGAAACCATGCGCCGTGAGATGATTTCGGAGAACCCGTTGAGCGTAACGGTCGAAGAGTCCCGCATCGAAGTGGGCCTCAACCCGGTGGTGGATGCAGCCTATGCCTCCTTGGGGGGGGCAGGCATCACCGAAGCCGAGCAAATAGATGGGCAGCTGCGTTTTGTTGAAATCATCGAGGTCACTCCGCCTGAGCAGAAGACTTTGGACGAGGCCCGCGGCAAGGTCATCGCCGACTTCCAAGACCATCTGGAGCGCAGCTGGATCGAAAGCCTGCGCTCCCAATACCCATTTGAGGTGAACCGAGTGGCCCTCCACGCCATACGTTGATGCCCCCGCGCACTTGCCCCGCAGCCATTTCTCCCGCAGCAGTTTCGCCGGTAGGCCCTTCCGCAGCTGTTTCGGCTGCCGGCCTTTCCCGTCGCGCTGGTGCAACGGCGCTGTGGATGGCAGCCATTGCATGGGGTTGCTGTTGGATGGGCTGCAAGGCCCCTTCAACGGAAACCGCTCCCGAAACCGTATTGGCCACCGCCTATGGCGCTGCGTTGCAGGCATCCGATTTGATGGCGGCGATTCCCGCTGGCATCGCTTCAGATGACAGCACCACCCTTGCGGAACGCGCCATTGCAGATTGGCTACAGCGACAAACGCTGGTCCACCTCGCCTTGACGGAATTGCCCCAGGAAGAGCGCGACTTTGACAGGGCCGTGGCGCGCTATCGGGAATCCCTTCTCATCCATGCCTATGAAGACCGCTACCTGCGCGATCATTTGGATACAACACTCACAAGCGATGAGCTCCAAGCGTTTCTGGACGCGCAACCCGAACTCTTCCTTTTGACGGAGCCGCTCTATCGGGCCCGGTGGATTCTCTTTCCGGAAGACGCCCCATTCCCCCGGGACATCCGAGACCTGACGAAACAACTGGCGGCCCAGGATGCGGAGGTGCTGAGCGCGTTGGCCAGCCGTTGCATCGATGCCGGAATGCCCCACGACCTCGAAGCCGAACGCTGGTGGACGTGGGACGAACTCGCCAGCATTCTCCCGCTGAATCCCCGACTCGCCGCGCGCCAGCAGAATTCCAGGCGCGTCAGCAAAATCGATTGGAAGGCCGACACTGCCGCCGGTCGCCCCTTCGACGAGCGCGCCCTGCTGCTGGTCACCGAGCGGCTCGCAGCCGGCGATGTCAGCCCGGTCGAGCGGGTGGCCGACCGCATCACCGAGCTGCTCCTCCACCGCCGCCGCAACCTTACCTTGGCGGAGATGCGCCAGCAAGCCGTTCAAGCCGCCTGGGCCGAAGCCGCCCTCACCACCACCGCGCCCACAGCCGACGTGCCCGCAACCGCCGCGCCCACAGCCGACACACCCACGGACCGGCCCGAATTCAGTCCAGACGCCCCATGACCACCCGCCGCTCTTCTTCCATCTTGGCCTTGGCCGTCCTCTTTGCCCTCGCCGGAAAGTCCTTGAGCCTGAGCGCTCAGGAGGAGCCAGAGCTGCAGCAGCTCGAGCGCATCATCGCGGTGGTGGGCAACGAAATCGTGCTCCAGAGCGACGTGGATGCCCAGATTTTCCAAATGGAGGCCTCGGGCATGCCGGTGGACGACGTCTGCCCCATCGTGGAGCAGCTGATGTTGCAGAAGCTCCTGCTGCACCAGGCACGACTCGACTCCATCAAGGTGGACGACGGCGAGGTGACCGCCCAGATCGACCGCCGCCTCGAGTACTACATCCGCATGTTCGGCAGCCTCGAGGCCTTCGAGGCCGAGTACGGCAAGACAGTGGCGGCCTGGAAAGCCGAATTCCGCGAGCCCATGCGCGAGCAGATCATGGCGGACCGCATGCAGGCCGAAATCGAAGGCCAGGTCCGCGCCACCCCCCGCGACATCGCCGACCATTTCGACGGCATCCCCGCCGACAGCCTCCCCTTGATCCCCGAAGAGATCCGCTACAGCCGGCTGCTCATCGAGCCGGAGCTGAGCGAGGCGCAGAAGCTGGAGACCCGCGGTGCGCTCGACAGCATCCGCAGCGCCGTCGTCGCCGGCACGCTCAGCCTCACGCTCGCCGCCATGCGCCACAGCGAGGACCCCGGCTCCAAATACAAGGGCGGCTGCTACGAGGACATCCGCCGCGGCCAGTTCATGCCGGAGTTCGAAGCGCAGGTCTACGCCACACCCGAGGGCGCCTTCAGCCCCGTCTTCGAGACGGAGTACGGCTTCCACTTCGTCAAGACGACCAACATTCGGGGCGAAGTCTTCTCTGCCTGCCACGTTTTGATGAAGCCCACCGTGCCCGAAGCCGCACTCGCCGAGGCCGCCGCCTTGGCCGACAGCGTGGCCGTGCTGCTCGCCGCCGATTCCCTGACGTTCGAGGAAGCCGTCGCGAAGTACTCCACCGACGAGGAGACGCAGAACCAAGGCGGGCGCGTGATCAACCCGCGCACCGGCGGCCTCTTTCACGGGGTGGACGAGCTGGACCGCACCCAGTTCTTCCTCATCAACGAACTCCGCCCCGGCGAATTCTCTTCCCCCACCGCGGTCGACGGCACCGAACAACAGGCCTACGCCCTGTACCGGCTGGACGAGCGCAAGCCCGCCCACGCCGCCAATCCCCAGCAGGATTACGAGCTGTTCCAAATGCAGGTCGAAGCGGATTTGCGCCAGGCCAAGCTGACGAAATGGACCCGCCGCCGCCTCGCCGAAACCTACGTCCGCCTCACCGAGGACTTCGGCAGCTGCGATTTCGACCAACGCTGGTTCGGAGATTCCGCCACCGGCAGCCGCTGATTCCGACGCCAATACAGCGCCTCAGAATTTCACCCCCCGAA
>JAURDB010000070.1 GCA_030828175.1 Flavobacteriales bacterium | reverse complement strand
TCCAGCTGGAATACGCCGATTCTGGCCCAGGTCTGCCTGAGCACATCGATCCCCAAAACCCACAACGGTTGGGACTCAAGATGATCCATCGACTGACCAAGCAACTCAAAGGTCAATTCGACCTCCAGAAGGAAAACGGGCTCAAATGGAAATTCACCTTCAGGTGCAAATTTCAGAACACGAAGTGAGTCCCGGGGAACATAAACCGTTGATTTCATATCAACGTGGCATCGGTTTCTGACTTTTGCCAAGAACCATGAACGATCCTCTGCGCATACTGATTGTTGAAGACGATGCCATCATCGGAGAGAGCATCCACATGCACCTGATGAGTTTGGGACACCATCCCTATACGCCCATCGACAATATAGCTGAAGCTTTGAGGTTCAGCGATGAGCAACCGGTCGATCTCGCCTTTCTTGACATCCGTTTGAATGATGCCGAAAGCGGCATCTCGTTGGCAAAGCAATGGGACCAGAACCAGGCTTTTCCCTACATCTACCTCACGGCCTACACCGACGACAACACGCTCGATGATGTGAGGAAAACGGAACCATCCGGATTCCTAGTCAAGCCTTTCCGCCGCAATGAGCTCAAAGCGGCCATTGCCGTGGCGAGCGCCATATCAAAGTCCCCGCTGCAAAAAGACGCCGTGGCCTCCAAGGAAAACCACAAGGATCACATTTTCGTCAATGTGGGCGGAAAATGGGACCGCATCAATGTGGCGGACATCCTGTACCTGACGAGCGCCCACGTCTACACCGAAATCCACACGGTAGAAGGCAAGAAGGTGACCCGCAAACCCCTCGGGAAGTTGGTCGAGGAACTGGAAGCGCATGACATCGTCAGGGTGCACCGAAGCTCAGCCATCAACCTGATGCACGTCAGCCATTTCGACCGGCACGTCGTGCAGATAGGAGACGTGGTATTCAACATGAGCGCATCATACAAGACCGAACTGTTGAACCGCCTGCAAACAAGGTGATTCAGAGCCAACCTTGCTCCCGCATCCAGTCGTCATTGTACACCTTGCCAACATAGCGGGAACCGTGATCGTGAAACAGAACCACCGCAAGATCTGAAGGCTTGAGCTCATCCTTCAACTGTCGCAATCCCTGGAAAGCTGATCCGCAACTGTAACCGAGGAACAACCCTTCCTCCCGCGCCAGTTCCCGCGCCGCCAGGGCCCCGTCCTTGTCGGTGACCTTCTCGAACCTGTCGATGATCTCGAAGTCGACATTGGCGGGAAGGATGTCCTCGCCTATTCCTTCCGTGATGTAGGGGTAAATCTCGTTGTCGTCGAACTCACCGGTCTCGTGGTACTTCTTGAAAACAGACCCATAGGAGTCAATGCCCCAAATCTGGATGTCGGGATTCTTCTCCTTGAGGAATTGTGCCGTTCCACTGATGGTGCCTCCGGTGCCGACCCCCGTGCAGAAGTGGGTGATCATGCCTCCGGTCTGCTTCCAGATCTCGGGACCGGTGGTCTCGTAGTGGGCCTTGCGGTTGGCGAGGTTGTCGTACTGGTTGCACCAGACACTGTTGGGCGTCTCTTTGTGCAGGCGCTCCGCGACACTGTAGTAACTGTCCGGGTGATCGGGCTCGACATTGGTAGGGCACACATGGACCTCAGCGCCCACCGCCCGCAGGATGTCGATTTTCTCTTTGGACTGTTTGTCGCTGGTGGTACAGATGAGCTTGTATCCCTTCACTGCGCAAGCGAGCGCGAGTCCCATGCCCGTATTGCCACTCGTGCATTCGATGACAGTGCCGCCCGGCTTGAGCTGCCCATTGCGCTCGGCCGCCTCAATCATGCCGAGCGCCATCCTGTCTTTGACACTGTGTCCGGGATTGAAGTACTCCACTTTGGCCAGGACGGGACAAGGGAAATCCGCAGCGACCTTGTTGAGGCGGATCATCGGGGTGTTGCCGATGGCGCCGAGGATGTTTTCGTGGATGATCATGGCAGGTGTTCGGGTAATGTAAAGATACCGCCGGGTTCAATCGAAGCGGAGCGATTCCACCGGGTCGAGACGGGAGATATGACGGGCAGGCAAGAACATGGCCAACGCGCAAACGAAAAGAATGCCAAGCTCCACGGTGCAAATGCGGGCCAAATCCAGCTCGATGGGAACGGTGGAGAGGTAGTAGCTGCGCGCATCCAAGGCGATGACACCGGTGTACTGCTGAATCAGCGCCAAACCGAATCCGAGCAAGTTGCCCCAGAACAATCCGCGCAACAGGATGCGGACCGCCAGCCTCACGAACACTCCCATGAGCGGGCCATCCGCCATGCCGAGCGCCTTGAGCAACCCTATGGAGCGGGTGCGCTCCAACATGAGCAGCAGCAGGGCGGAAGCCATATTCAGGATGGCGATGAGGACCATGAGTCCGATGATGAGTTCCACATTCAAGTCCAGCATGGCCAGCCATTGGAACATCTCTGGATGGTCATCCACCACACTGCGGACGTCCAGGTCATAGGGCACGGCAAAGAACACACTGTCGGCCACGGTCCAGATTCCCTCGTAATCGTCGACCCTGAGCTCCACCCCACCGATGTAATGGCGGCTGCTGCCCCCGGCCATTTTCACCTCGGGAATTCCGCCGCTGTCTGCATTCCATTTCACCCATGCCGTATCGGGCAGCGTCTCCCCCCCATCCGAAACCACGACACGCGCCTCCCCTCTGCCCATCAACAGGTGTGGACCCGCTCCCCGCCAATCCGCTCCCTCCCACCGGTACTGCAGCCGGTCCTGTCCTCCCGTGGCCGAAACCTGCACGTACCTCTCGCCCGGTAGGTCGTCCACCACCCGATCGGAGACCCTGATGCGCGCAGTGATGCCCCATCCACTCAAATCCTGCAGATGATGGATGGCGCAAAACACGAATTCCGCATCGAATTCCTGCAATCCCGTTTCATAGGTCCCCACAATGGTGAACACCCGGGGTCTGATCTCCCCCCTGCCATCGGCCAACAGCAACCTTACACGCTGACCGGTTTCCAGAAGCAGCTCACGGAGAAGGGACTCGGAAACCAACAGTTCCAATACATCCGAAGTCGGCTCGAGGTGGGGCAACCGGCCAGACCGGAGGTTCCGCAACAGGAACGTGGTGTCGGCATCCGGCCCCAACCCCTTTACCACCACACCTTCCACCTCGTCTCGGGTTTCCAGGATCGCCGGTCGTTGTGCAAAGGCCTGCACGTGACGCACACCCGGCACCCTGGACAGAGCCGCCGTATCCACATCCGCCCATGCCACACGGTCCGTGCCCTGCGCGCGGCCTTGGTCCCCTGCCACAACACTGAGGTGGGCCCCGAAACCGACCACCAGATCGCGCACATCGCGCTGAAACCCTTGCACGATGGCCAAGGACAGGATGATGAGCGCCACGCCGATGGCCACGCCTCCCTCCGCCATGCGCACCACGGGACGCGCAATTCCCTGGCCCGTTGGATCCACCGTCATCCTTCGCGAAAGGAACCGAACCGCTTTTCGGGTGCGCTGGGACATGCGATGCAAGGTAGCCGGCGCGTTACTTTGCCACTGTGCGATTTCATCTATTCCTCCCCTTTCTGCTGTGGGTATTCACATCGTGTGCTTCCGCTCAGGTACGCCCGGGCGATATGCGGATGGAATCCTACCTCCCCCTCTTGGAGGGAAAGCGCGTCGGGGTCGTCGCCAATCATACGGCCATGGTCAGCAGTCCAAACCGTTCATCTGTCCACCTCATCGATACGCTCCTGAGCCGAGGGGTTCACGTCTCAGCAGCATTTGGCCCTGAACACGGCTTTCGAGGCGACCTTCCAGACGGTGCCCACGCCGACGATGGAACGGACCCTGCCACCGGCATTCCCGTCCATTCTCTGTACGGTACCCACAAGAAACCCACGGCAGCGCAACTCGAAAACCTGGACATCCTCGTTTTTGACATTCAAGATGTCGGGCTCAGGTGCTACACCTATCTCTCCACACTGATGCTGGTCATGGAAGCCTGCGCGGAACATGGACTGCCCCTGGTTGTACTGGACAGACCCAACCCCAATGGACACCTCGTGGCCGGCCCCATCCTGGACACAGCCCGATTCCGATCATTCGTTGGGTTCCTGCCCATCCCATTGGCCCACGGAATGACCCTGGGCGAACTCGCCGAAATGGCCAATGGCGAAGGTTGGTTGGGGGGTGGGTATTCCGAATCCCCGGATCCGGATCTTCACTGTGAACTGACCGTCATCCCTTGCGAAGGATGGCGTCGGAACGACAATTGGTCTCCTCCCGTTGCCCCCAGCCCCAATCTTCCCCACGCGGAATCCGTGCAACTCTACCCCCACCTCGTATTGCTCGAAGCCACCGTCGCCAGTGTAGGAAGGGGGACACCCTCCCCGTTCACCCTGGTCGGTTTTCCGGGTTTCGTGCGCGGAGCCCATTCCTTTACCCCTCAACCCAACGAAGCTTCCCGGTATCCGAAGCACGCAGGACAAACCTGTCAAGGGTTCAGCCTGCTTCGTCGCCTGGGAGCCTGGCAGGCATCGGGAACAGCTTCCCAGCTTCATCTGGAAGTTTTGGAGGAGTTGCATGAGGGTTGGCTGAATACGCCTGCCGGAAATCAAAGCCCATTCATTGACCGCCCTGAGTTCTTCGATCAACTGCTGGGTGACACCTCCCTGCGGCTCGCACTAGAATCGGAACAACCCCTTCCTCCCCTGCTCAATCGGTGGGCCCAAGGGCGCATCGGCTTCATGGAAGCCCGAAGTTCCTACCTTCGCTATCCCTCCGGTGATTGACCGGTCTTTTCACATCCGTCCATGACCATGAAGCGCATCTCCAGCCTGCTTGTTCCCGCCGCTGCAGTCCTTTTGCTCGTAGCATGCAGTAAAACCGAAGACTACACCCCTCCCGTCCACAAATGCGACTGTGGAAGCCTCATCCTGGATGGAGATTCCCTGGAAGTGCTCGGGGCGGAATTTGTGTACCTCCAGCAGGAGGACAGCCTGTTCTCCCGCCGCTACTTCGTAACGGCAGATGCCCGCACGGAAGAGGAAACGGAAGAACATGCCGTCAGCCTCATCCTCGATGTGCCCAATGTCCAGCAGGGCGCCCTTTTTTATCCCTTCGATGGCCTCCTGACACAAGTGGATGAAACCAACTTCAACGTGGCTTTTGACACCACCCAGACTTACCGGGTAACCAATGGGGTCGCCAATGTTCTGCCCGCACCGCTCACGGGTGGTGAAGAATCCGTCACTGTGGACTTTCTCATTCGAAGGGAGCAAAACGGAGAACTGGTTGGATTCGAACGCACCCTCAAAGGCAACTTCCGTCTGGAAATCAACTGATTCTCCTGCTTCTGAGCGAAAGGCCGTATCTTGTATAAGATGACCAAACGCTTGTTGCGGCACCTGACCGCATGTGTTGCCTTGCTTTCCTTTCTTCAAGGACCATCTTGGGCCCAGCCATCCGATTGGGTGGTCACCCCCAGCGCCTATGAGTTCAGCATGACCCTGACCTTCACCGTTGCAGTAGACGGCCTGGTCGGTGCGGGAAATGAAAATGCCGCCGCCATCTTCGATGAAAGTGGAAACTGCAGGGGGTGGGGAACGACCGATTTCTTGGGGTCTTCCGGGTTCTACACAGGCCTGATTCTCGTGTATGCCAACACCGCATCCGAACCTGGCCTGGAAGTGCGCATTTGGGATGCGGCCCTGGACAGCCTGCCCCAATGTCTCGATCTGGTCAATTTCACGGCCAACGGCATCCAAGGAAGCTTGTCTGACCCCGTGGTCTTCTACGGGGTTTACGACCCCTTGGTCGGATGCACGGATCCCGAAGCCTGCAACTTCCTGTCCACCGCGTTGACGGACAACGGAAGCTGCATCTATCCCGGGTGCAATGAAGAATCCGCCTGCAATTACGTGTCCTCCTCTCCCTGTTTTGACAATGCCACATGCATCTTTCCGGACCTGTATCTGGACTGCAATGGGAACTGCTTGAATGACTTCGACGGCGATGGAATTTGTGACGAACTCGAAATCGGGGGCTGCACGGATGACCGGGCATGCAACTTCAACCCCCTGGCCACGGATGACGATTGCAGCTGCTCTTTTCCGTTCTACCCGCTCGATTGCGATGGGAATTGCTACATCGACACCGATGGGGACGGCGTCTGCGAAGCCGATGAGGTTCCCGGGTGTAACGATCCGGTTGGATGCAACTACAGCCCCATGGCCACAGATGACGATGGAAGCTGCTTTTACTGTTGTTACAGTATTTACGAGGCAGAAGACGGTTATGGATTGGAAATCGAAAAGTTTGCGGGAGTAGGATCGGACAACCCCGGATTGCCCGGGCTCACCACCTACCGGATCTACCTCACCTGCCCCAACCCAGAAGACCGGGTGATCGCTGTGACAGGCACAGGTGGCAATTCCACCTTCATTGGTTCCGAGAGCAACTTCTATCAATCGCCCAACGGGGCATTGCTCATCACCGATATCGACTCCGCCACATTCGCCAATGATCCCGAAACTGCGCTGGACTCGTGGTTGACCATCGGACTGGACCATCCCACCCCTGGACCAGAGGAATCAGCGGTCAATTCCACTTCCGGCATTTGGGCCACCCTCTTCGAATTGGGCGAGGACCTCTTCATTGGCGGTGTCTCCCAAAATGGATGGAGCGTCCCGGAAACGAGCGCCCAAGCCATCGCCGGTGCAGACTTGCGTGTTCTGCTGGGACAATTCACCTCCAGCGACCCCATCGAAGGCGCCATCAATGCTACGGTCATTCCGGCAGGCGCGACCGAAACCATTCAAATCACCCCGCTCTTTGTAGCTCCCCCTTGTGGCTGCATGGACGCATCGGCTTGCAACTATGATGCGGTCATCACCTACGATGATGGCACCTGTCAGTACCCGGATGAAGGATTGGACTGCGCAGGTTCATGCACATCCGATGGCGATGGCGACGGGGTCTGTGACGAAGCCGAAATCTCCGGCTGCACGGATGCCAATGCGGCCAATTTCAACCCCATCGCCACAGACGATGGCCTGTGCCTCTATCCAGGCTGCACCTATCCCAATGCAGAGAATTACATGACAAACGCCAACGATGACGATGGGTCATGTACGTTCAGCTTGGCCAACGACTGTCCCACCGACATCAATGGAGACGGTGTTACCGCTGCGTCAGACATTCTGGAAATACTGGGCACTTACGGTCAGCCCTGCCAGTAAGAAGGGCGCTGCCCGTCATACTTCCAGCACGGAACCCTCCGCCAAGACGAAAACCCGATCCGAACGGCGCGGGGAAATGGCGTGCATCCCTGTGAATGCCCCGTACGCCGGCATGATGGCCTGGTGAGGCGCGAAGTGGAAACAGCGCAGGCGCAGGCCTTGTCGTCCTGCCCCGCGCAACCGAATGCCCGGGTGGATGTGCCCGCACACATGGAAACCAAAATCGGCTGCCCGGTCCTCGGGCGCATGGGTAAAAGTGAATGCGCCGTCGTCCAGCCTGTTCACCTGCTCAATGCCTGACTCCTGCAACAGGACATCTGGAATCATGTCGTGATTGCCTTGCACCAGCACCCATTCGACCCCATCGAACTCTGCGCACAAGCCTGCAAAAGGCTCCCACTCTCGGTTGATGTCACTGTGGAACAGGTCGCCGAGCAGGAGGATTCTGGAAGGACCAAAGCCTTTGATTTGTTCCCGCAAACGGTGCACCGTCTCCAATGTCGGCTCCGAACCGATGGGCACACCGTGCTTGCGGAAATGGGCTGCTTTGCCGAGGTGCAGGTCACTGAGCCAGAGGGTTTGTTTGGCCTCCCACCAGACTGCCCCGTCCGCGAGCAAAGTCAATGACTCGCCTTGGCAATCCAACGTCAGCGCACCGGGAGAGAGCCTTCGATTTACAGCCGCCATCCGAGCAGCATGCCAAATCGAATCCCCGGGATCCAGTCTCCTTCTCCGTAAGCGAAATGGTCCCCGTAAACGGATGTAACGGACTTCATCTGAGGTCCGATGAACAGGTCGCCACAGATGCGTTCAGTGACATTGAACTGCCCCCCGAGCACCATGCCTCCTCCCACAGCCGTCCTGCGCTGTATCCCGGTAAAGTTGGTCACCATGATCCGGCGAATGGCCCGCACCCGAGCGAACGCACCGAGATACATGCCCTTGCCCGATTGGGCGGAAAGGTACCTGCGCACTTCAGGCTGCACGACAAAACCTTGCCAATCCACTGAATTCAGGGAAGTTCGCACCCCCAATAGGCTCTCGAGGTCCGAAGTATTCAACTCGAGGTTGGAACGGACGAATCCCCCCGTGAGCTGGACGGAACTTCGGTCGGATAGGTCCTGCTCAATGCCCCCCTGGAACTGTCCGGCGAACAGACCGAACGGATTGGCCTTGACCCGATGGCCCGACTGACAGAATGCTTCTGCCGGACAAACAAGAGCCATGACCAACCCCACAAGCGCGCAGGCCAAAACCCCGAATCTCCTTGAAGAGCAGCTTCCCATCCCTTGTCAAATGCCCAGACCGATGTTCAACCCGAACCGAATCCCCGTGCCATCTGACTCTCCCAGATCCAGGTCATCATATTGCTGATAGGCACCAGTGAAGGTGGTGTTGATGGACTTGAACTGAGGGCCAAGAAAGACTTCACCCGTCAGACCGTTGGCCAACTTGTACTGGTAGCCCAAAACGAATCCTCCTCCCATGATTTCGCGGCGACGGGTACTTTGAGGATCCTCATCCACCGTGGCCGTCACCGTTCTGAATCGGCCAAAAGGTGCGATGTACAGTCCCTCCGGCGCCTCATCGGCCAAATAATACCGGAATTCCGGAATCACGATAAAGCCCGAACGCGTCACGCTGTATGACTCAAAAAATCCCACAATGGAATCCGTGATACTGACCGTTCCAGTCGAGTAAATGGCACCAGGGAGCAGCTGAACCGACATCTTTTCCGAAAGGAAATGCTCGTACCCGAACTGGAATTGACCCGCAAACCACCCCCAAGGGTTGGTTTTGATGACACCCGAACCATCCTGCGCCTGCGCTTTGACGGCACCGGCGAGCACCAAGAGAATCAGCAACCGTTTCATCCGTTCTGCTGCTTGATGAGGTTGAGCGCGGAACCCGCCCGGAACCAGTCGATCTGCTGGGCGTTGTATGTGTGGTTGCACACGATGGTGTCCTCGCTTCCGTCGGCATGCTTCACGGCGAGCGTCAGGGGCTTGCCGGGAGCGAAGTCCTTGAGGTCGATCATGTCGAAGGTGTCGTCCTCACGGATCAAATCGTAGTCGGCCTCGTTGGCGAACGTCAATCCGAGCATGCCCTGCTTCTTGAGGTTGGTCTCGTGGATGCGGGCAAAAGACTTCACGAGCACCACACGGACACCGAGGTGGCGTGGCTGCATGGCCGCATGCTCTCGCGAGCTTCCTTCACCGTAGTTGGAATCGCCCACCACGAGGGTCGGCACACCTGCCGCCTTATATGCGCGGGCCACAGCCGGCACCTCACCGGTGGAGCCGTCGAGCTGGTTCACCACCGCATTGGTCGCACCGCCAAAAGCATTGACCGCACCGGTCAGGGTGTTGTTGGCGATGTTGTCGAGGTGGCCGCGGAAGCGCAACCAAGGGCCCGCCATGGAGATGTGGTCCGTTGTGCACTTGCCTTCCGCCTTGATGAGCAGGCGCATGCCGGTCAGGTTCTCACCGTCCCAAGGCTCGAACGGGGTCAGCAACTGAAGACGCTCGCTGTCCTCCTTGACCACCACCTGCACACCGCTGCCGTCTTCTGCCGGAGCGAGGTAACCTGCATCCTCCACTTCGAAGCCCTTTTCCGGAAGTTCAAAGCCTGTAGGCTCCGGCAGCTTCATGGGGCCGTCTGCACCCTCCAGGGTATCGGTCATTGGATTGAATGTCAAATCTCCGGCCAATGCAATGGCGGTCACCACCTCAGGCGAACCCACGAAGGCGTGCGTGTTCGGGTTTCCGTCCGCCCGCTTCGCGAAATTCCGGTTGAAGCTGTGGACGATGCTGTTCTTCTCCTTCTTCTCTGCGCCGCTGCGTGCCCATTGGCCGATGCACGGTCCGCAGGCGTTGGCGAAGACATCCGCTCCCATCTCATCGAAGGTGTCGAGCACACCATCGCGCTCCAAGGTGTACCGCACGAGCTCGGAACCCGGGGTGATGGTCAGCTTCCCCTTGGACTTCACTCCCGCCGCGTTGGCTGCCGCCGCAAGCGAAGCACTTCGGGTGATGTCCTCGTAGCTGGAGTTGGTGCAGGAGCCGATCAGACCATACTCGATCTGCGTGGGGTACCCTTTCTCGGCGCAGAGCTCGGCCATCTTGCTGACCGGGGTGGCGAGGTCCGGGCTGAAGGGACCGTTCAGGTGGGGCTCGAGGGTGCTCAGGTCAATCTCGATCACCTGGTCGAAGTATTGCTCGGGGTTGGCATACACCTCGGCATCTCCGGTGAGGTGCTCCGCAATGGCATCAGCCAGTTGCGCCACATCGGCGCGCCCGGTGGCCCGCAGGTAGCGTGCCATCGTCTCGTCGTATCCAAAGGTCGAAGTGGTCGCACCGATCTCCGCACCCATGTTGCAAATGGTGCCTTTTCCGGTGCAGCTCATCGCATCGGCGCCCTCGCCGAAGTACTCGACGATGCAACCCGTGCCTCCTTTGACCGTGAGGATGCCCGCCACCTTGAGGATGACGTCCTTGGGGCTGGTCCAACCGCTCATCTTGCCTGTCAGCTTCACACCGATCAACTTCGGGAACTTGAGCTCCCACGGCATGCCCGCCATGACGTCCACCGCATCGGCACCACCGACACCGATCGCGACCATGCCCAGTCCACCGGCATTCACGGTGTGGCTGTCCGTTCCAATCATCATGCCGCCCGGGAAGGCGTAGTTCTCGAGCACCACCTGGTGGATGATGCCGGCCCCCGGCTTCCAGAACCCGATGCCGTACTTGTCGGACACCGACTCGAGGAAATTGTAGACCTCGTTGTTGCGGTTGATGGCCTCCTGCAAATCCGTATCCGCTCCGACCTTGGCCTGGATCAAGTGGTCACAGTGCACCGTGGAGGGAACCGCTGTCTGGGCCTTTCCCGCCTGCATGAATTGGAGCAGGGCCATCTGCGCCGTGGCGTCCTGCATCGCGACGCGGTCCGGCGCGAAATCAACGTAATCCGCCCCTCGGTTGAACGCCGCCGAAGCCTCCCCATCCCACAGGTGGGTATACAGGATTTTTTCAGCGAGCGTCAGGGGTTTGCCTGTGGCTTTCCGGGCCGCTTCCACGCGGGCAGGGAAACGGTCGTAGACGGCGCGAATCATATCGAGATCGAACATGGCTCTGTATTTGGGGCAGTTGCGGCGGCGAAGATAAGAGCGCGCGTAGCTTTGAACCATGACTTTGGCGGTTCTCCGGGAACAGACGACGGTGGCCTTGCGGTCCATTCGGGCGCAGTGGCTCCGCACGCTGCTCACCATCACCATCATCGGCACCGGCATCATGGCCCGGATGTCCATGATCACCGCCACGGAAGCCCTGAGAAGCAGCCTGTTGGAACAGTTCATCGGGCTCGGCGCGGGCACCCTTCAAGTCAGCCAGAAAGCCGAACGCGGTGCCTTCGGTGGCCGGCGACTCGGCGACACGCCCCCCCTCGATTTCAACCAGGCCATGGCACTCAAAAAAGCCATGGCCGGTCAAGCCGAAACCGCGGTGTCCGCGCGCGGCACCATGATGGGCCGGCTCTCAGCGGGTGAAAAGGAAACCGACCCCAATGTCATGGTCGTTGGCGGAGATGAGGGCTTCATCCCCATGAGCGCCTACGACTTGGCTGCCGGCCGAAACTTCACCGCTGAAGAAGTCAGGCGCAACGCCCCCGTGGTCATCTTGGGCCAGGACGTCGTGGACAAACTCTTCGCTCCTTCCGAGGACCCCATCGATCAAAACATCCGCATTCGAAACCGCCGATACCGGGTGCTGGGCGTTTTGGCCTCTCAAGGTGCCTCTTTCGGGATGTCCCAAGACAACCAAGCCATTCTGCCCGTCGGTGAAATCAGGGCGCGCTTCAGCGGAAGGAGGACCAGCTATTCCGTTCAAGTCAGGGCTGC
>JAURDB010000006.1 GCA_030828175.1 Flavobacteriales bacterium | reverse complement strand
TACGACCCTGCTGCGATTGACCGTCAACCCATGCGGACGCCCACCGCAATGAATGGCGCGTTCACCCCTGTGGTGCTGTGGAACGGTCAATTCGGCGCTCACGGTCCGAATGCCGGAACCGAGGCCAACTGGACCGAAGGCACCCCATTGGCGGTGAACTACCTCGGCTACGCCGGTCTCGAGACCCAGGCCATCGCCGGCCTTACCGTGCACAGGATGGCCCCCGACGCCGAATTCTTCGATCACATGCCCGGCTATGTGGCCCTGTTTGATGCTGCTTTCCCCGATTTCCCCGAAGACGAGCGGTACACAGTGGAGACTGCGGGGCTGGCCATCGCCGCTTACGAACGGACCATCATGGCGTCAGAGTCTCCCTTCCAGCGGTGGTTGAGGGGTGAACACACGGCCATGACGGACCAGCAAAAGGACGGTGCCATGGTGTTCTTCGGTGCTGCCAACTGTGGCACTTGCCACAACGGTCCAGGCCTCACGGACGGCGGTTTCCACGCCCTCGGAATGCCCGATATGCCGGGGATCGAGGACTTGGACGCCGGAATCGACACCTATGGTCTTTCCGGAGGTCAACTCGCCCTTGGAAGGGGTGGATTCACCGGGCAAGAAGGAGACAAGCACGCCTTCAAGACGCCCCAACTGTACAACCTCAAAGACAGCCCCTTCTATGGACACGGCGGCACCTTCTACAACTTGGAAGATGTAATCCGGTACAAGGTCAGTGGAGAATGTGGGAAGCCCGAGGCCCAGTCCTTCCTCTCAGCCGATTACCAGGCGGTGGAGCTGACAGAGCAACAGGAACGTTCCTTGTACTACTTCTTGGCCGATGCCCTCTACGATGGATCTCTCGACCGGTACGTGCCGTCATCGACCCTCAGTGGAAACTGTTTCCCGAACAGCGATCCGCAGTCCAGCCTGGATCTGGGTTGCAGTGATCCCGGATGAGGGCAATCAGCGCCAGACCAACAGGCGCTTGACCATCCTCAGGTCCGCCGCATTCAACTCGACGAGGTGCACGCCCGGTGCCAAACCTTGGAGGGAGATGCGGCGGCCTCCGTTTCCGGCCATTCGTTCGCTGTGAACGAGTCGACCCGCTGCATCGCGAACGGTAAGCACTGCGTCCTGCCCCGGCCAGGTGGCCCAGACAGTAGCGACATCATTCGTTGGGTTGGGATAGAGCTCCAGTGTCAGGAACTCCTCTGCAGGGTTTCCAACCAGTGTCTGGACATTGCCAAGCGAGTCCACTCCGTACACGTTGATGTTGTCGAGGAAAACATTGTTGCCCCCTTTTGACTCGAATTCAAATCGAATCCTCAGGTTGGGCACCATGTAGATTTCGTTGTCCACTTCCTCCAGGTGGCCCGTCCACTCATCCGTTCCGGAAGGATAGAAATTTCCGCCGTGGGCCTCGGCGGTAGGAAGGTCGATGATGCCGCGGTGGAACTGCCGGGTGTTCCAGGATTCGCCGCAATCCTTGCTGACCTGAAGCTTGAGTCGGTCATCCGTCTCGCCGGTTGTGCGGTGGCAATAGGCGTATTTGTAGCCGATGAATACCGCTGCCATGCCCTCTGCATCGAACGTGGTGGAAGTCACGCGGGTAATTTCCCCTCCCTCATTCTGGCGGTTCCGCACGTACAGGGAGCGCTCTCCTGAATAGCCGGTGGTCTCCCTGATCTGCCAAGGCTCACCTGCGAGGGTGCTCACCACCCATTGGCCTGCGCTCCACGGCCCTTCGCCCGCTTCGAAGCCGTCCTGCATGGGAGAGGGCAACATTCCATTGTCGAGGACACGGATCAATACCGGATCCTCAGAAGTCACCTCCCCCGTTTCATTGGATACGGTCAAATACACCTCGAACTCCCCTGCCTGCTGGTAGAAATGCTGGGGATTCTTATGAAGGGACTCCGAGGAGCCCGTCAAAGTGGTGCCATCGCCGAAATCCCAAGACCAAGTGGTAACGCCGAAGAAACTCGCGTCGGTGAACTGCACCGCTTCTCCCAAACAGACCTCCCTGCGGTCCACCGCAAACTGTGCCTTGCACAGCAGCTCTTCTTCGAAAACCCCCGTCTCTTCGAGGTTCTGTTCCGTCCAAAGCTGGTCCCGGTCTGCGATGTCGTTGTTCAGCGCAATCCGCATCCGGGCCCGCTGGCCCAAGGTGTACATCTTGCTGCAATAGCTGTACTCCATATAGTTCTGGACATTGTCCAAAGAACCACAGGTCGTGCGGTCCAGGTCACACAGTCCCACGGGACTGCCCAGGCACATCGGGGTATCATCGACGCCGTCATCGATGTCACAGTTGTCCTCTTCGTTCGGGCTGTTTGAGCTCCCCCACGTATGTGGCAAATTCAGCCAGTGTCCACATTCATGGGTCAGGGTGCGACTTCGGTAGGGGTTGCTCGTTCCAATGCTGCCTACGTAGTCGTGCCTCAAAACGATGCCGTCTGTATTGGCCCCCCAGTCCGACGGGTAATTGGTATAGCCTGCCGCTCCTGCTGCACTTGCCGCCACATACACGTTCATGTAGCTCTGGCGCGGCCAATGAATGAGCTGCTTCATTTCATTGTTGCCCTCATAGGTCAGCTCATCTTCAATGCGGTTGATTCCTGAATGACAGTTTCCCTCCGGATCGCGCTTGGCAAGTCGAAACTCCACATCCACATCTGCTGCGATGTCCCAGAAACCTGCTACGATCTGTCCGGTATCCGCATTCATCTGCCTGAAATCCGCATTGAGGATGTCCATGGCATCATGGATTTGAACGTCAGAAATGTTCTCTTCTCCGTTGTCATGAATGACATGGAAGACCACCGGGATGATGTACAACTCGTTGTCCTCCCCTCCCCTTTGCAAGAGCTCATTGGCCTTTTCACGGGTGCCGTGTTCCGCAGCGATTCGGGCTTGCGCAGCGTCTGGGTATGCTGCATCAAAAGCGGCTTGGGCCTCGTTTTGGCCGCAAGGCAAGGGAGACTGTCCGTTCAAAAACGATCCAATGAAGACGAAGGACAGTCCTAGAAAGACGTTCAGGCTATGGGAGGTGGGCATCGACTTTTACTTGCAGGCCCAAAAGATACACCCGCTCTTGTGGGTGGGGACTTCCTCCGTCGCAAGCCCCTTCAACGGGGGAATGAACGATGGAAGAGACTACATTTATTCCCATGAAGTTACCCTCCATGCACTCCCCTATTTTCCCTCTGATGCTGGTGTTTGTGATGGCCTTGGTTTCCATCGAGGTGTCCGGATGCGCAGGAGGGGCTGCGTCCGAGGATGTGACCGAATCCAGCCAACCAGAGACCTCCGTGGCCCGTGACATCAGCGATGTTGAACTGCTCGCTCTCATCGCGGAACGCCCCAATTTGCTCCTGCTCGATGTCCGCACGGACCGTGAGTGGAATGCCGGGCACATTGAAGGTGCTTGCTTCCTCGACTTTCTGGAAGATGACTTTCCGGCCAAGGCACAGGCCCTCCCAAAGGACAGGCCGATTGCGGTCTATTGCGCAGCAGGGGGGCGGAGTGCGGACGCCATGGCTTTTTTGACCCAGCATGGGTTCAAAGAGGTCTACAACCTGCGCGACGGATTCTATGGCTGGGAAGATGCAGGCCGCGATGTATCAAACGCACCACCGGTCGACCTGCCTTCCAAGGAGTGAATCATCCTGGATTCACATCGAACAGTGCAAAGCGGATGTCACTGATGCCGGGCAATGGATCGGTTCGCATGGCGTGCACAACCTCCAACTCATAGGGTCCAGCAAGCGGAAAAGCCACGCCCTTCTTGTAGCCGATCCGGTGATCGATCCAGCGGTCGCCTTGCCCGTACCACTGTCCATCTGGAGCGGCCAATGGGCAGGCCAAGGTGTCCGTCAACGTGCGGCCATTGGGATAGGTGAGTCGCACAAACAAGTAAAGGTTGGAGAACGGATATTCTGCATTGTGCCGAAGCCCCAACTGCATATCGTGCCTGTGCTCGGGCTGGTTGACTTCGAAGCTCAACCGGATGGTGTCTTGAGAAGCCCAGCCCTTGGGATCGACAGGGGCTGAATCCGATGCAACCGGTCCTGGGCCACACCCCATCAGAACCGCAATCAGAACAGGCAAGAAGCCCAACGAAAGCCGAGCGATTCTCATGCCTTGGACGGTTTGTCTGGACCCTTGCCCCTCCTTCTCTTCTTGCGACGCTGGCCTGAAGGTCCTTTTTCGCCGGTGCCTCCTGCGGTCACTGCCTTTTCTTCACGTTGATCAGGCCGCCCTTTCCGTCGATTGCGATTGCGGCCGCCCTTTCCACTGCGCACAGTAGAATCAAAACGCTTGACATCATCCTGTCCGACGACGTCTCCATAAAGCGCATCCTCGGGAGCCGCCTCTTCCACAACGGCATAGCCCTGCAAGTCGTCCGGCTTTTCTCCTTTGGCGTTCATCTCCATGATGAGGCGCACGTCTTCGAGATCGATGGGAATGGGCGATGCGGTTGGATCATCGAAATACTGAAACCACATACGGCCCCCGAAAATGTCGGTCTTGAAATGACCCGCCTTGCCCTTTCGGGTCATCAGCTTGGTGCTGGGCGGAGGAAATTGAGCCACCGCCTCCTTGTATTGGTCCAATTCGAAATTGAGGCAGCACTTCAGCTTGCCGCATTGGCCAGCGAGTTTTTGCGGATTCAGAGACAGCTGCTGATAGCGGGCTGCACCGGTCGAAACGCTCCGGAAGTCGGTCAACCAGGTCGAGCAACACAACTCCCGACCACAGACGCCGATGCCACCGATGCGCGCTGACTCCTGACGGGCGCCAATCTGCTTCATCTCCACCCGCACCTTGAAGGCACCCGCCAGGGCCTTCACCAGTTCGCGGAAGTCCACCCGTTGCTCCGCGGTGTAATAGAAAGTGCATTTTCCGCCGTCCCCTTGGAATTCCACATCGCCGAGTTTCATCTCGAGCTTGTGTTCCGCAATGATGCCTCGGGCCTTGGTCAAGGTATCCTGCTCCCGGTTACGGGCGGCCTGCCAGGCCGTGATGTCCGTCATTTCCGCCTTGCGAATGACCCTTTTTATCTCGTGGGTATCCTTGACCCCCTTGGCTTTCATCTGGGCCCGGACCAGTTCGCCGGTCAGGGAAACGATGCCCAAGTCCTCCCCCGGATTGGCGTCGACTACGGCCACATCCCCCGTTTGCACCCTTCGGCCCTGCCCGATTCGATAGTATCCTTTCCGGTTGCGCTTGAAGCGGATCTCGACAATGTCAAAGGGACGTTGACCCTCAGGGATTGGCACCCCATCCAGCCAGTCGAACACCGTCATGGTGTCACAACCGCAATTGCCACAATTGCCATTGGAACGGCAACCCAACGGCTTGCCATCCTCCCCTTTCTTGCACGAGGCACATCCCATATTCGCTGTCCGAAATCAACAGACCGGGAACTCCCCGACCTTATTACCGAAGATAGGCCGCAAGGGCATCCGGCTATCGGGGCCGGTGCAGAAGTTCCATCATCCGCATGCTCAAATCCAGGAAGACGGTGCGGCCATAGACGTTGCCCGTCACATCGCGGGCCGCTTTCTCCAGTTCCATCTGCATGTCCACCACGTTTCCGTGGTGGATGTAAGGAGCGAATTTCTCTGCGAATCCGCGTTCTGAGGCGCGCAACCTCACCGCAACTGCGGCTCCGTAATTGCCGACGATGCACTGCCTGACCATGTGGAGGGCATAGGCAAGGAATTGCTTTTGGTCCTCGCGTCCGAGATCGTGGAAACCATCGGCCAGGGCCGCTGCCTTTCTGCCGTCTCGAGCAAAACAGGTTCTCATCCAATCGACGAACATCGCAAATTCTCCGGCCGTATCCTCCATGGCCATCCGCCGACAACGGGCCAAATCACCCTCCCCGAGGGCAACGGCGTCTTCGATCCGATCACCGGCAACCCCTAGGCCTTCCAACCAGGATGTTGCATCTTCAACCGCTACCGGGGGAATGGGTACGATCTGTGTGCGGCTCAAGATGGTGGCCAGGATGTTCTCTGTGGAATCGGCAAGGAGGATGAACAGCGTCTTGGCGGGGGGTTCCTCGATGACCTTCAGCAATTTGTTTGCGGTGTCGGTCCGCATGGATTGCGCACCCCAGATGACCTGCACCTTCCAGCCTCCTGCATGGGCCGTCAAGGACAGGCGCCGCAGCACATCGGCGGCTTCATGGACGGAAATGAAAGGCTGCTTGTTGCCCAATGCCATGCGGTCGCGCAGGTCCGTCATGTCGAAGTGGGGTCCCACTTCGCGCAACATGCTGCGCCAAGTTCCGAGTTGATCCGAGCTGAGGGCCTTGTCCTTGCCCGGTGGTTTGATCACGGGAAAGGTGAAGTGCAAATCGGGGTGCTGCAGCTGGTCGTGCTGTTGGCAGGAAGGACAGGATCCGCAGGCCTCCGGTTGTGCCTTGGAGGTACAGTGCAACCTGCGGGCCAAAGCCAGCGCCAACGCTAGTCCTCCTCTGCCCGGTGCGCCGGTGAACAGCATCGCATGCGCCAATGTCCCTGTGTCCGCCCGCTCTGCCAGTCGGGCGACGAGGGCTTCCTGTCCGATGGCCTCACGCAACGCTTCCATGACCCGAAGATAGCGGGCTTCAGCCGGCCGGCGCCCAGCGGATTCCGAATCGGAAATCGCGGCCTGCCGCGCTGATGCCAGAGGCAAAGACCTTGTAGTGGCGGTCCAGGATGTTATGCACCCCGAAAGAAACGGTGGTGCGTTCCGTCAGTCTGCCTTGGAAATCGGTTCCGACGGTCCACCATCCGGGGTTTCCGTCCGGCAAGGACTCCGCCAGGTTGTCCGTGGATCCGGGTCCATACCCTTCCAGCGCTTTTCGACCGCTCCACAAGCAGTGTGTTTCCACGGTCAACCACTCCCACGAACGTTCGGCGGAAAACCGACCAAACATGGGGGGAATGTGGGACAATGGTGTCCCGTCATCGGCTGCTTGTCCCCGGGTGAAATTGGCCGTTGCCCGCAGCCGCCAACCGCTTTCCAAGCGATGTTGGACTTCCCATTGCGACCCACTGATGGTGGCCCTGCCTATGTTGGCGTTGACCTGTATCAGGTTGGTATCTCCTTCCACGACAATGGTGCTGATGGTGGCTCCGGACGACGACGTCAGCGCGGTGTCGACCGGCACGATGGCGTCTCGCAGGCCGGTGAGAAATCCGGAGGCCATGGCGGACCACCTTCCGTTGGCACTGCGCCAATGTCCACCCAATTCTGCGCTGAGAAGCCGCTCAGGTTTGAGGTCGTCGGCGGGGAGTACGGCGAAACCATCCTTTGCACGCACCTTGCCCACGTCGTCCACGTTGGGATTGCGGAAGGCCGTGCTCAAGGAGGAATGAAGCCCCATGCGCGATATCGGGGACCAACGCAGCGTCGTGCTCCCTGTCAGGGCCCCTCGGTTGTAGGACACTTGATTGAAAGGCAATTCCAAACCGGATTGCGGCAGGAAATCAGCGCCCAGCCAACCGCGATTGTAACGCCCTGCGCACTTCAAGGACCAGTGGTTCCATCGGCGGGATCCGCTCGCGTATGCAGCCAGAGAACCCATGTTGGAACCGCCGTTCGGGTAGCGGGTCAATGCCGGAGTGTCCAAACGCAATCCATCGGCACGGCGCTCCATCCACGCATTGGAACCCACGGTGTTGGAGCTCCATTGAATGCCGTATGCCGTTTGCCAACGGCGGATGACCCGATCGATGTCCAATGATGCACTGGCAACGGTAACCCGTTCTTCCTGGACCTCCCGATCCTGGCTTCCGAACCGGGACTTGAGCCGGGACTCATCCACTTGTTGCCACGCCGTGGTCAGGGACACATTGCCCAAAAACCGCACCGGCGAACGAAAACGGGCGCTGAGCAGTGTCCTGCGCTGAGGCCCGTAATCCCATTGGGCCCACTTCGGGCCGCCATCCGAGGCGAGGTCGTTCAATCGATCAAACCGCGGCACATTCGAACTGGTGCTGTGTTGCAGGTTCAGTTCCACATGTTGCCACTTCGTGCCGTACCGGACCTTCTGCAGAACATCGGTCTGGTCGTATCCCGTGCCCCATTGCACATGCGGATCGGGATTGATTCCCGCCGAATCCACAACCTCGGTGCCCGCGACATTCGTGATGACTTGATAGGGTACCTGGCCCCAGAGGGAATCGCCGTGGGGGCGCCATCGGCCCATCCGCAGGTCACCGAACCTGCGGTGTGTCACACTGGTCAGGAAACCCCACTTTCCGCGGGTGGCCTCCGCATCGGCGTGGAAGACCGGACTGCGGCCCGCCGAGGACCAACCGAGCTGGCCCCGCGCCCTGCTGCCATCGTCCCATCTTGGGGAACGGGTCCTGTAGTGGATGACGCCCCCGAGGGCGTCGCTGCCAAATTGGACAGACCCTGCCCCGTGCAGAACTTCCGTCGTCGCCAGGACGAAGGGGTCCACGGTCATGGCGTTCTGAAGGTGGCCACTCCTGTAGATGGCGTTGTTCATGCGCACTCCGTCCACGACGAGGAGGATGCGGTTGGCCTCGAATCCCCTCAGCACAGGAGAGCCCCCGCCTTGTTGGCTTTGTTGGACGTGAACCTGACCCGAACGCCACAGCAAGGTGGCGGCATTGGACGGAACCTCCTGTGTGATTTCCGACGCGCTCATTCGATTCACCGTCGTCGCCGATGCCATTTCACGCAAGGGCTGAACGCTGGACACCACCACTTCCGACAAGGCCACGGATTCCGTGGAGAGCTGGATTTGCATGTCGAGATTCGGTTGGGGCATGGCCACGGATCGTGAGCCATAGCCCAAGCTTCGGACCTTGAGGGTGTCCCCCTCCCGGATGAGGCTGTCCAAGACTATGCGCCCATCGAAATCCGTCATGCGCGCCACCCCGGCATCGTTCTGTATCACAGCGGCTGGAACCGGGTTTCCCGCCTCGTCCTGAATCTCGATGACCTGGGCTTGCATTGACCCGAAAGCCGCGGCCCACAATGTCAGCGCAATGAAGTTCCCTTTCAAGGTTGGGACGAGGTTGTCAGGGCGCCAACACCAAGCTGAGAACCTCCCAAGACTTGATGGTTCTGGGGCTCGATAGATGGAGCTGGAGGTATCGCACATATTGCAGCACAAGCCGGTTTCGGGCGTCATGGGAGAAGACTTCGGTCTGCAGCCTATCAAAATCCATGCCTTGAATCCGCAAGAACGGTTCTGCTTCCGCAACCGAAAGGTAATCTTCACCCACTGGAGGACCTGATTCCCATTCCGCCGTGGCGAGATTGAATCGCTCCATCCCTGAGGATGCTGAAATTGGAGCGTCGGGACACAGGCCGCAAACGGAAACCGACTCCACCAGGAACGCCAAATGGATGCGCCCAATGGCCGTTGACTTTTCGATGCGTTCTGCCGCCCGCCAGAGTGCGTCGAAGACTTCTCCATGCGCGCTCCCCGAATCAAAGGTGCGCAGTGCACATTCGGCCAGAAACATGGCAATGGCACCTCGCGGGACTTCTGCGCTGGTCCTGTCCTGGGCCATCACGCGGTCTGCGCGATCGAATCGATAGAGGTCCTCCTTCAGCGCGCGCATCCCAACCAGGTCGAGCAAGGCCAGTGGTGCATACAGGTTACGGCCACGCCTGGCGCCCTTGACTCCTTCTCGGACCAGGCACCCCACGACGCCGTGTTCGCGGGAGAATACGCGGAGAATGGACACGCCATCCTTGTGCCGCACTGTGGACAGCGCGATGGCGGGGTGATGGAAGGCGGTCCGGTCTGTCAATCGTCTTCGGTCGGGTCGAACAGGTTTCCGATCAGGTCACCGAAAGTCACTTCGGAACCCACGATGGATTGACCAATCTCGTTGAAACCCGCCAAACCGTGCAGCACAAATTCCATGGCCGCCGGTCGTTCCCCTTTCGGAAGGTTCGGGCAGTATTTGTCGACCACGGATTCGAGCCCGCTCACCCCTGCAAGTGCAGTGCGGTATTCCTCCTCGGTCTGGTCCTTCAAAAGCGACACTTCGTTCCGATTGAACCAGGCCACGATGGGCTGGTAGGGGTCCTCGACCTTGCCCTTCTTGATGGACTCGGGGTCGGGGAACACCGCGGGAAACTCGCGGCGGATGGCCCTGCGCACGAGGGAAAGTGCCACGCCGGCTGCTCCTTCCTGTTCGCCTTCATAGACCAACTCCACCTTGCCATTCACAGCGGGCACCACGGCCAGCAAATCCGTGAAGCGGGCATGGGTGTGGTCGCTGCCGTTGCGCAGGGTGCGAAGCTCTCCCGCCGCGACAAGGTGCTCCAGCGCGCTGATCGTCAAGCGGGCCGAAACACCGCTGCGCTCATCAATGTGCTCGCTTTCTCGTGCCTCAAAGGCGATGCGCTCCAACACACGGCGCACCATGCTGGGGATGGCCACGCGCTCGCGTTGGGCCGCATCGAGGTGGGCCTCCTGGTCGGTGATGGCCATCGAATCCTCCATGGAGCTCGGGTAGTGCGTCAGGATCTGGCTTTGGATGCGGTCCTTGAGCGGCGTGATGATGGCGCCGCGGTTGGTGTAGTCCTCCGGGTTGGCGGTGAAGACGAATTGGATGTCGAGGGCGAGCCGCATCTGGAAGCCGCGGATCTGGATGTCGCCTTCCTGAAGGATGTTGAAGAGCGCCACTTGGATGCGCGGCTGGAGGTCGGGCAATTCGTTGATGGCGAAAATGCAGCGGTGGCTGCGCGGAATCAGCCCGAAATGCAGGGCGCGCGGGTCACTGTAGTCCAGCCCTTCGTTGGCGGCCTTGATGGGGTCGATGTCCCCGATGAGGTCGGCCACACTCACATCCGGAGTCGCCAGCTTCTCAACGTATCGGTCGTCGCGGTGCAGCCATGCAATGGGTGCCTTGTCTCCCTGTTCCTCCACGATGGCGCGGCCTTGTGGGGTGATCGGGTTGAGCGGGTCTTCCGGCAAGGGGGCGCCCAACAGCACGGGCACCCATTCGTCCAACAGGGCCGTCATGCCCCGGGCGATGCGCGTCTTGGCCTGTCCCCGAAGCCCCAGCAGGTTCATGCTGTGGCCGGCCAGGATGGCGCGTTGCACTTCTGGGATCACGGTGTCATCGTAGCCGATGATGCCCTCGAACAAAGGGGTGCCGGCCGCCATCGCGGCAATCAGATTGGCCCGCAGTTCCGAAGCGATGGAGCGGGGGGTGTAGCCGGATGCGCGCAGGGCGCCCAGCGTATCGATGGAGGGAGAGTCGGTGCTCATGGGATGCTTTGTCAACGGGGTCGACCGCGGCGGTTGCGCTCGAAGTCCGAAAAAATGGTGTCGCCCAGGCCCTTGAGGCCCGTGAAGAAGGCCCGGCCGTTATTGGCTTCGGTGAAGTCCGAAACGAACTCTTGAAGAGCCGGGTCCGTGGCGATCATGAAAGTCGTGATGGGGATGCCCAGCTTGCGGCATTGGCGTGCCAGGTTGTGGCATTTCCCGGTGATGTAAGGATCGAGGCCCCAGCTGTTCTTGTAGTAGCCATCGGGCTCCTTGAGGCAGCTGGGTTTGCCGTCGGTGATCATGAAAATCTGACGGTTGGGGGTCTTGCGGCGGCGCAGGATGTCCATGGCGCGCTCGAGCCCCGCTACGGTATTGGTATGGAAGGGGCCGACTTGCAAATAGGGCAGGTCAGCGATGGAAACCTCCCAAGCATCGTCGCCGAAGACCACGATGTCCAAGGTGTCCTTCGGGTACTTGACCATGACCAGCTCCGCCAGGGCCATGGCTACTTTTTTGGCCGGCGTGATGCGGTCCTCACCATAGAGGATCATGCTGTGGCTGATGTCGATCATGAGCACCGTGGAAGTCGTACTCCGGTGCTCTCGGTCCTCCACCACGAGGTCGTCCTCGGTCATGCGGAATCCGCCGCGACCGCTCTTTGCGCCGGGTCCGTGGTGGATCTGTGCGTTCCGGAGGGACGCCCCGAAATCCACCTGGTCGAGCTTGTCGCCAAAGCGATAAGGCCGACGGTCCGCTGTGGGCTCATCCCCTTGGCCCCGCTCACGGGTGCGGTGCTTTCCTTGCGTGCCTTTCTTCAGATTGCCGAAAATCTGGTCGAGTGCGCGGCGGCGCATGTGTTGCTCTCCGCGGGATCCGAGTTGGAGCCCCCCACCTGCAGGGCCCGTGGCTTCCCGGAGGTAGCCTTTTGCCTTGAGCTCCTCGTAGAAGTCATCCAGCGTGTAGTCCTCGTCGGTCAAGCCGTGCTGCCCATCCAGCGCCCGCATCCAGTCCATCGCCTCCTCTACGTCTCCGCTGGTGTGGGTGATGACCTCGGTAAACAACTCCAGCAGCCGCTCGAAGGGGCTGCGCTTGTCCTGTTCGGGACGCGTGGCATGAAATTGAAAACCGAGCATGAAGAGCTGCCTTTTCGGGCATGACCAAACTACTGTTGGAACCGTCGGAAGCCGCTCAGGTTCTCCCCTTGCGGCTACACAAAAACTGCCAAAGCCGCTGAACCCCCTCGGCTCCACGGTGTTACCTTTCGGGTTGGGTGCTGGAACCATCATCCGGTGCCCTTCATTGAACGGTCCATTCCCGCACAAACTCACCCCATGACGATCTCGACCGAAACGCACCCCTCGGCCCGGAAAGCCACCAGACCTGTGAAAATTGGTGGGGTCACCGTCGGGGGCAATGCGCCCATCGTTCTGCAGTCCATGACGACGGCGGATACCATGGACATCGAGGCAACGGTTGCGGAGTCGCTCCGCATGATTGAGGCGGGTTGCCAAATCGTCCGCATCACTGCGCCCAGCAAGCGGGAGGCCGAAGCCCTTGGCGAGATCCGATCCAGGCTCGATGCCGCCGGTCACAGCCAGGTTCCCTTGGTTGCCGACATCCACTTCACCCCCAACGCGGCGGAAGTGGCGGCCGATCACGTGGAGAAGATCCGCGTGAACCCGGGCAATTATGCGGACAAGAAGAAGTTCGAGACGCACGAATACACACCGGAGACCTACGCGGCCGAGCTCGACCGCATTCGAGAACGTTTCACTCCGCTTGTGCTGAAGTGCAAGGCCCTCGGCCGCGCCATGCGCATCGGCACCAACCACGGTTCCCTGTCCGACCGCATCCTCAGCCACTACGGCGATACGCCCTTGGGCATGGTCGAGAGCGCGATGGAGTTCCTGAACATCTGTCGGGACGAGGACTACCACGACATCGTGCTCTCCATGAAGGCGAGCAATCCGCAGGTCATGGTTCAGGCCTACCGCATGTTGGCCGACCGAATGCACAAGGAGGGCATGGCCTATCCGCTGCACCTCGGCGTCACCGAGGCCGGAGAAGGGGAAGATGGCCGAATCAAAAGCGCTGTTGGCATCGGCACCCTGCTCGCGGAAGGACTCGGCGACACCATCCGTGTTTCTTTGACGGAAGCCCCTGAAGCGGAAATCCCCGTGGCGCGAATGTTGGCTGAACAAGCCGTCGCGGCCCTGTCTGCAGAAGACGATGTCGCTGCTGCTACGCGGGAGCCCGACGGCTTCGATCGCTATGTCTACAGCCGGCGCGTGACGCGTCCTGTTGCCATGGTCGGAGGTCAGCAGGTTCCGGTGGTCTGCCACGACCTGACGGGGAGGCCGCTGACGCCTGCTGGACTGCATGGGATGGGCCATCGCTATCAAGTCGACTTGGACAAGTGGGAGGCCGATGATGCCGCCTGCGACCTCATCTTCATCGGAGACCGCACCTGCGATTTTGCTCTGCCCGGTTGGCTTCGCGCCATGCAAGACGGGGCGACCTGGAGCCAACACGGCGGCAGCGTGGAGCGGCACCATCCCATTTGGGATTGGGCAGGGTTCACAGCGGCCCGACAAAGCGCCCATGGCATTGACCCTCAGCTGAACCTGCTGCAAATGGATGCCGATGAACTGACGTCCGAATGCGCCGCACGCCTGGCAGAGGAGACCGGGCCTGTGGTGCTGGGTTTGACCACGTCACGGGCCAATGCCTTGGCTTCTTTGAGGGCCGCTTTCTTCCGGCTCGTCCATGCCGGCTGTGACCTGCCGGTCATCGTGCGACGGGACCTGCATGGCGCATCCGCCGATGCGGTTCAGTTGCGCGCGTCTACCGAGATGGGGGGATTGCTGCTCGACGGGTTCGGAGATGGGCTTTGGATTGGAGGAGACGTCGGTGTGGAGGGCGGTTTGCGCTTCCTCAACCGGACTGCTTTCGGCATCCTACAGGCCACGCGCACACGCATCAGCCGCACCGAATACATCAGCTGTCCTTCTTGCGGCCGGACCCTGTTCGACCTGCAGGAGACCACCGCCAAGATCCGATCGGTCACCGACCACCTCAAAGGCGTCAAAATCGGCATCATGGGCTGCATCGTAAATGGACCGGGCGAGATGGCGGACGCCGACTATGGCTACGTGGGAACCGGACCGGGCAAAATCACGCTCTACAAGGAAAAAGAAGTGGTGCGCCGCAACATTCCCGAGGACGAAGCGGTGGAAGCCCTCATTGACCTCATCCGCGAACACGGGGACTGGGTGGAGGCACCGCGCCGCTCAGCCTGATTCGGCAGCATCCCCCATTCCGGGCTCATCGGAAACGGGCTGCATCCATGCCGCCCCCTTGCCCAGCCAACTCTTTTGCTGAAGGATGATCCAGGCCACGCCGAAGGTGATGGCCATGTCGGCAATGTTGAAGATGGGAGGGAAAATCTCCTGGCCCACCCATGCATCGACCGGCCACCACTGGGGCCAGCGCACCGAAATGTGCAGCATGTCCACCACATTGCCGCGGAACCACGGGGCATACCCTCCCCATTCGCTGTTCCAGGACCACGTGGCCTCCTGACCGAAAGAGCTCCGACTGAAGAGCCTACCATAGCCAATGCTATCCAAGATGTTGCCCGCTGCGCCGGCGAGAATCAACGCCAGTGCCCGGCGGAATCCGCGGGGTGCTCCTTGGGCGGCCATGCGCTGGATCTGAACCGACAGCAATATGACCGCCACGATGCGGAAGGCGGTGAGGATGTATTTGCCCGTTGCACCCGGCAGTGCCCACCCAAAAGCCATGCCGTCGTTCTCAATGAACTGGATATCGAATGCACCCGGAATCCAGGTCACCTTCTCGGCCAAGGTGAAACTGAGCTTGATGCCCACCTTGACAGCCTGATCGAACAGCAACAAAGCCGCCACAATCCAAGCGACGTGGGCTGGGCGACGATCGGAACTCAACGCTTGTCCTGCTGGTTCTTGGCCTCGATGGACATCGTGGCGTGCGGCACGAGGCGCAGGCGTTCCTTGGCAATCAGCTTGCCCGTCACCCGACAGACCCCATACGTCTTGTTCTTGATGCGCAGGAGCGCGTTCTCGAGGTTCATGATGAACTTCTGTTGGCGCGCCGCGAGCTGGGCGGTCTCCTCCCGGCTCATGGTGTCGCTTCCATCCTCCATCATCTTGAAGGTCGGTGCGGTATCCTCCGTGCGGTTGTCGTCTTCGTAGGAAAGCGAGCGCTGCAACTGATCGTAGTCCGAGCGGGCTTGCTCCAGCTTTTGGTTGATCAGGTCTTCGAACTCCTTGAGTTCGGCATCCGAAAATCGCGTTTCAGCCATGTTTCATTGAATGGGGACCATGGCAATGGCCACGGTCAGTTGGGGTTCCAATTCCTCGCGTTCTACACCGGCATCCACGGATGCCCACTCCAACTGCTCTGCAAGGGTTTCGGTTCGAATATAGTCCAAATTGGATGCCACGGAGTCCTGTAATTCCGCCGGCCCATCCAAGGTCAACGCTATCCGGTCCGTGACTTCCAGGCCCGCGTCCTTGCGCCGCTGCTGGATGCGGTTGACCAACTCCCTGGCCAGTCCTTCCGCCCGCAATTCAGGGGTGATTTCGATGTCCAATGCCACCGTCAGTCCCCCCTCACCCGCGACCAGCCAACCGGGAATGTCCTCGGTCATGACCTCCACGTCGTCGAGGGTCACCTCCACCGTTCCATCAGACACAGCCAAGGTGAAGGTCCCGCGTTGCTCCAGCGCACGAATGTCATCTTGGCCCAAGGAGGCGATGCCGGCAGCGACTTCTTTCATCTGCTTGCCGAATCGAGGGCCCAACTTCTTGAAGTCCGCCTTGAGCCGCTTGGTCAAAATGTCGCTGTCCTCCGCCAACGGCTCCACCGCTTTGACGTTCACCTCACCCTTCACGAGTTCAGTCACGGCTTCCAATCGCTTTCCAAAACCGGCATCCAATACCGGAACCAGAATGCGCTTGAGCGGCTGGCGCACCCGGATCTTCTCGCGCTTGCGCAAGCTCAGGGTGAGCGAACTGAGTCGTTGGGCCAGGGCCATCCGCTCCTCGAGTTCGGCGTCCCGCAGGTGCTCCTCCACCACCGGCCAATCCGCCAGGTGCACGGATTCCGCGCCGCCGAGGTCCTGCCACAGCCGGTCGGCGTGGAAAGGGGCGATGGGCGACATCAAGACGGAGACCGATTGGAGGCAGCTGTGCAGGGTCGCGTAGGCCGCAGCCTTGTCTGCGTCCGAGTCGCTCTTCCAGAACCGACGGCGGCCGAGGCGCACATACCAGTTGCTGAGGTCGTCCACCACGAAGGATTGCACAAGCCGTCCTGCGCGGGTGGGCTCAAAGGAATCAAATGCGGCCTGCACCTCCGAAATACAGGTGTTCAACCGGCTCAGGATCCAACGGTCCAACTCGGGGCGGTCCGCCACCGAAGGGGTTGCCGAACCGGGATCGAAACCGTCGATTCCGGCGTACAGCGCAAAGAAGGCATACGTGTTGTGCAGGGTTCCGAAGAACTTGCGCTGCACCTCACCGATGCCCTCGGTATCGAAGCGAAGGTTGTCCCAGGGCTGGGCGTTGGTGATCATGTACCAACGCGTGGCATCCGGGCCAAACCGTTCCAGCGTCTCGAAAGGATCCACCGCATTGCCGAGGCGCTTGGACATCTTCTGTCCATCCTTGTCCAGCACAAGGCCGTTTGAAACGACGTTGCGGTAGGCCACCCTGTCGAAGACCATGGTGGAGATGGCGTGCAGCGTGTAGAACCAGCCGCGGGTCTGGTCCACACCCTCTGCGATGAAGTCCGCCGGATAAGCTGTGCCCCCGGGCGAGCCATCGGGCCCATCCACGCGTTCGCGGTTCTCAAAGGGGTAGTGCCACTGGGCGTAAGGCATGCTGCCGGAATCGAACCATACATCGATGAGGTCGGACTCCCGGTGCATGGGCCGACCGTCCGATGCGGCCAGCACGATGCCATCCACGACGTGCTTGTGCAGGTCGATGTGGGCGTAGTTCGCATCGGACATGTCGCCCGGGACGAATTCGGGGAATGGGTGTGCCTCCATCAACCCTGCTTCAACGGCAGCGGTGCAGGCAGCGTGAAGCTCCTCCACCGAACCGATGCAGCGCTCCTCACTGCCATCCTCGGTGCGCCAGATGGGGATGGGAATGCCCCAATAGCGGGAGCGGCTGAGGTTCCAGTCGTTGAGGTTCTCCAGCCACTTTCCAAAGCGACCCGTGCCCGTGGCGGCTGGCTTCCACTGAATGGTCGCATTGAGCTCCTGCATCCGCTCCTTTGCAGCCGTGGCGCGGATGAACCAACTGTCGAGCGGGTAGTACAGTACCGGACGGTCGGTCCGCCAGCAATGCGGGTAGCTGTGCTTGTACTTCTCTACGAGGAAGGCACGGCCGCGGGTCTTGAGGTCGATGGCGATCTCGACGTCCACGGACTTCTCGGGCGCATCGCCGTCATGGTATTCGTTCTTGACGAAGCGGCCGGCCAGCGGCCCGCACTCCGGACGGAATCGACCCTGCAGGTCGACGAGGGGCACGCCTTGGCCCGTGCCGTCATCCACAAGCATGGGTGGAACGCCTGCGGCGGCCGCCACCCGAGCGTCATCTGCGCCAAAGGTGGGCGCCGTGTGCACGATGCCGGTACCATCCTCGGTCGTCACGAAATCACCCGGTATGACCTGAAAGGCGGCTTCAGGCCGCTCCATGGGCTGGGCCCAAGGAATCAACTGCTCGTAGCGGAGCCCGACGAGGTCGCTGCCCTTGACGGTAGCGAGGACCTCCGCCTCAGGGGCATTCTTGCCTCCAAAGTGCTTTCCAAACAAAGCCGCCGCGAGGACCACAACGCCCTCTTCTCCCGTGTAACGATTCGCCGTCCGGACCACGTTGTACTCAATGCCTTCGCCAATGGTAAGGGCTGTGTTAGACGGCAGCGTCCAAGGCGTGGTCGTCCAGGCCAACAGGTCCACCGGCAAGGCGCCAGCAGCGCCATGGGTCCATCCGCGCACCTGGTCCGCATCCTCCGGCAGCAAGCGAAACTGGGCCACAACCGTTGTGTCGGTCACGTCACGGTAAGCGCCCGGTTGGTTGAGCTCATGGCTGCTCAAGCCCGTGCCCGCCTTCGGGCTGTAAGGCTGAATGGTATAGCCCTTGTAGATCAGCCCCTTCCCATGCAATTGCGAGAGCAGCCACCAGACGCTCTCCATGTATTTGGGCTCGTATGTGACGTAGGGCGCATCCATGTCGACCCAGTAGCCCATGCGCCGCGTGAGGTCGTTCCACTCCTCGGTGTAGCGCATGACCGACGCGCGGCAGGCGTCATTGTACTCCTCGATGGAAATCTTCTTTCCGATGTCCTCCTTGGTGATGCCCAACGCCTTTTCGACACCCAGTTCAACGGGCAATCCATGGGTGTCCCATCCCGCCTTGCGCTCAACGCGTTTGCCCTTGAGGGTCTGGTAACGGCAAAAAATGTCCTTGAGCGCCCGGGCCATGACGTGGTGGATGCCCGGTTTTCCGTTGGCGGAGGGTGGGCCCTCAAAGAAGACGAAACGGTCATCGGAGGGGCGCGACTCCACACTGCGGCGGAACACATCGCCGTCCTCCCACTGCTGCATCACTTCCTGCGCCAATCCGGGCAGGTCGAGGGGGCCTCTTTCGGGGAATCGTCGGGTCATTTTGGCGGCTCAACGTATGCAGCTTGAAGACCAAGCCACACCGGTCGCGCGAAGATAACCCGGAGGTAGGGGCTTTGGAAGCCTTAAACCCGGCTGATTTTCAGCATGTTGGACATGCCCGCCTCGGCAATGGGCATGCTCGCGACGTGGATGATGTAGTCTCCATCGCCGACCTTCTCCTCGCGCCTGAGCAGCGACTTGACATCGGAAATGGTGTGGTCCGTCGAGATCATCCGGTCGTAATGGAAGGCTTCCACGCCCCAGCACAGGGCAAGTTGGCCCAGGATGGCCTTGTTTCCTGTGAAGACATAGATGAATGCGCGGGGACGCTGACTGGCCACCTTGTATGCTGTGTACCCTGAAAACGTCATGGTGACAATGGCAGATGCCTTGACCCGCTCGGCGAGGTCACAAGCGTTGTAGCAAATGGCATCGGTCACGAACCGGTCGGGCTGTTCCCCCTCGAACCGTCCGTCGGCACTGCGGTGGAAGATGTGCGGCTCCTTTTCGATCTCCATGACGATGTCGCGCATCGCCTTGATGACCTCCACCGGATGCGCGCCCACGGAAGTCTCACCGCTGAGCATCACGGCATCGGCTCCATCCAATACCGCGTTGGCCACATCCGTGACCTCCGCGCGGGTCGGCGCAATGCTCTCGATCATGGACTCCATCATCTGTGTGGCCACGATGACGGGCTTTCCGTGGCGCTGGCACAAACCGATGATGCGCTTCTGTATCATCGGGACCTGCTGCATGGGAACCTCAACCCCAAGGTCTCCCCGTGCGATCATCACCGCGTCGGTGGCATCCACGATGCCCTCCAGGTCCGCCACCGCCTCGGGCTTCTCCACCTTGGCAACGATCCTCGCATGGCTGTCCGCCGCTTCGATGCGTTCACGCAAATCCACCACATCGGCAGCGGAGCGCACAAAACTCAACCCAACCCAATCCACACCCAACGTAAGCGCAAAGGCCAGGTCTTCTCGGTCCTTGTCCGTGAGGCTGGGCAAACTGATGTCGGTGGAGGGCAGGTTCAGCCCCTTCCGCGAGGAAAGAATGCCCCCGTGCACCACTTTGCACTGGACAGTGTCTTTGCCATTTGTGTCCGTTACTTCCAAACGGAGTTTTCCGTCGTCAAGGAGCACGGGTTCTCCGGGCTTGACATCTTCAGCAAAATGGGCGTAACGGGTCCAGGCTTCGTTCGCATTGCCTTCTCCCTGACCGACCCTGATGGTAAATGGCTCGCCCGCTTTCAGCAGGGAACCTTCCGCCATCGGACCGACCCGCAGCTTGGGGCCCTGCATATCGGCCAAGAACGCCGTATGGGTGCCGAGTTTGGCATCCACGGCCCGAACGCGTTGAACTGTGGTCTCGTGCGTTGCATGATCTCCGTGTGAGAAGTTCAAGCGGATGACGTTCACCCCTTCTTTGATCATGGCCTCCAGAACCTCGGGCGAAGCGCTCGCCGGTCCGACTGTGGCAATGATTTTGGTGAATTTCCGTGTCATGATCGAATTCGTGTTTTTCCGCGGGTTCATTCGTAGTAGAGCACCTCTTGCTGGGTAATGGCGGTTGCGTCCAATGGAAAGCACGCAGCTACCCTTCTCATGGACCGCAATGCTTCCATCAATCCTTCCGTACGCTCGCCAAACATCGATTCGACGCGCAGCAGGTAGTCAAAATGGACCAAGGTGGGGATCATTGCCCCTTCCGGCACGCGATTCCAGATGACATCAAAAGTCCATCCCTCTTCCTCCTCCTCGTGTCGCCAAATGCAATGTCGTGTCGCAGCTCGCTTCTTGTGGGTCACTTCAAGCTCCATATGGAACGCGAGGTGGCTCCCCAAACTTCGATTGAGGTTCCAACAGAACCGGTGTCCCGCATCCGGGCAACTCACCCCAAGAAAGGCAAAGGGAACCGAATCGTCCCCGATGTCGAGTTGAAGGGTTCGCATCGCTTGCGGACCAGCACCCTGATTGGGCCTAATCGTCGCCGAAGATATGACGACACGCCTCGTGAGCCGCAGCTTGTTCCGCCGACTTCTTGGAGGGACCATCAGAAGTGCCCATCACCTTGCCCCCCACCATGACTTGCATCCGATACAATTGCTGACCGTCGCGCTTGAATTCGCGGACAACCTTGAACTGCACCTTTTTCTTGCGCTTTTGGCCCCACTCATGGAGTTTGCTCTTGAAATCCACCGTGGACTGGATCTTTTGCTCCAGGTCGAATCTCTTCAAGAGTTTGAGCACCCCCCGGCGGGTCTTTTCGAAACCTCGGTCCAGATAAACAGCGCCCACGATGGCTTCCATGGCATTGCCTCGAATCGAAGCGTGAACGGCCCCTTTGCCTGTCTGGGCATCTATGAGGTGCTCTACACCGATTTCTTCCCCCAACATGTTCAGGGATTCCCTGCTGACGATGCGGGCCTTCATGCGGGTCAAATCACCCTCATTTCCTTCGGGAAACTTGCCGTAGAGCAAGTCCACCACGATCATATCCAAGACCGAATCTCCCAGAAACTCCAACCGCTCATTGCTGGGCAGTCCATCTTGTTGACATGACAATGAACTGGAATGCCGAAAGGCTTCCATGTAGAGGGCCACGTTCCTTGGCCTGACACCGAAATGTCGGCGAATGAATCTTCTGACCCGCGACTCCCTATGGTCCCTGCGCCCGAGGCGCATCAGAACTTGCGGACGATGACCGAAGCGTTGTGTCCGCCAAATCCAAAAGTGTTGGAAAGGGCAGCACGCACCTGGCGCTCCTTCTTGATGTTGAACGTGAAGTCCAAGTTCTGATTCAAGGCCGGGTCAGGATGTGTGGAGTTGATGGTAGGCGGGATCACATCCTCGGTCACCGCCATGATGCAGGCCAGCGTCTCAACCGCACCGGCTGCACCCAAAAGGTGACCGGTCATCGATTTCGTACTGGAGATGCTGAGTGCCTCCGCGTGGGGTCCAAAAACCTCTTCGATGGCCTTGACTTCCGCCAAGTCTCCCAGCGGGGTGGACGTCCCGTGAACATTGACGTAATCCACCTCATCCGGTGCCATGCCTGCATCCTTCAATGCCGCCCGCATCACATTTCGGGCACCGAGTCCCTCCGGGTGAGGAGCCGTCAGATGGTGTGCATCTGCAGATGCACCTCCTCCCATGACCTCGCAAATAATGTTGGCCCCGCGTGCTTGGGCGTGTTGGAGGGATTCCAGCACGAGCGCACCGGCCCCTTCTCCGAGAACGAAGCCATCGCGGTGCTCGTCAAAAGGTCGGGACGCGATACTGGGGTCTTCATTGCGGGTTGAGAGCGCCTTCATGGCACTGAATCCACCGATGCCTGCCTCTACGACTGCCGCCTCTGCACCGCCGCTGATCATGGCATCTGCCTTTCCGTATCGGATGGCATTGAATGCGTCTATGATGGCATTGGTGGCACTGGCACAGGCAGAAACGCAGGCATAATTGGGACCGCGGAACCCGAACTCCATGCTGATGTGGCCGGCGCAGATATCGCCGATCATCTTCGGTATGAAGAAGGGGTTGAACCGGGGCGTACCATCTCCCTCTACGAAGGACATGATCTCCTGCTGAAAGGTCAGGATGCCACCTATGCCACTGCCGAAAATGACGCCCACCCGATCGAGATCAGGCTGGGAATCCGCCAAGCCAGAATGCGCGACCGCCTGGCGGGCGGCCACAATTCCATATTGGGCATAGGGGTCCAGTTTGCGCGCTTCTTTTCGATCGAAGTGCTCACTGACGTCCCAATCCTTCAACTCGCAGGCGAACTGCGTCTTGAATTTGGAAGCATCGAATCGGGTAATAGGACCGGCCCCGCTGACCCCCTTCTTGAGGGCTGCGAAAAAGGAAGGCACGTCATTGCCCAACGGTGTCAGGCAACCCATCCCCGTGACGACAACACGGTTCAGCTCCATGTGGGGCTTACTTCGCGTTCTCGATGTACTCGATGGCTTGGCCGACGGTACCGATTTTCTCGGCTTGGTCGTCCGGGATGGCGATGTTGAATTCCTTTTCGAATTCCATGATCAGCTCGACGGTGTCAAGCGAGTCCGCACCGAGGTCGTTGGTGAAGCCTGCCTCGTCGTTCACTTCAGATGCATCTACGCCGAGCTTGTCGACGATGATAGCGGTCACTTTTTCGCGGATATCAGACATGATTTCAATTGTTGCGAATGCGGTGCAAAGTAAAGTCCTGCAAAATTAGCGCGGGAGCCCTGATTCGACCTTTCCTGAAACTTGCCCACTATGGGGTTGTTTTTTATCTCAACCCCTTGTTAATCAGTTGATTATATTATCAAATTTCTGTGTTGTCGGTATACTTCACCCGGATTTCGTCCAACCTTTTGCGAGAAAGGTTAGGCACCGTAGCGTCATTTGAAGGCCATCCGACGGGAATATTGAGAAATGCGCGCTCATTGGACGGCCTTTGGAGAATCTCTGCCAAGAAGTTCATGGGTGATGGCGTGTGGGTCAGGGCTGCAAGGCCGACTTCGTGCAAAGCAGCCAGCAGAAGACCCACGGCAATGCCACAGCTTTCCTGCACGTAATAATTCGGATGCTTTTCCCCAGTTTCGGCGTGCACCTCGTGCACCCTGCGGAATACGATGATCAGTGCCGGTGCCTCTTCAATGAAAGGCTTGATGTGGTTGGTGGCCAACGGCTCCAAATCCTGCAGCCAACGGTCCGACATCCTTCCTGAATAGCTCTTGTATTCTTCCTCCTCTACAGCGGCTCGGATCTTCTTTCGAAGCACAGGGTCCGTGACGACGCAAAAGGTCCAAGGCTGCTTGTGTGCGCCACTGGGAGCGGTTCCTGCGATGCGGATGACCTCATCGAGAATGTCCAGCGGAACGGGGTCTGGACGAAAGGACCGGACGCTTCTTCGCCCAGCAAGGTGGTCGTGCATGGCGCCCAGCCTGGCGCGCATTTCCTCGACCGTCAAACGGGGCAATCCATAGGGAATATGCGGGCCCTCCTCCATGTTCACTTCCCCTGCAGTTTGCTCCGAATGTCCCGCATCAAATCCGAGGCGTAGACAAAACTGTCCAGCACTTCGACTCCGCTGTTGAGTATCTCTGAGCGGTCTCCGCACCAGGCCACCCTTCCATTGTGGAGGAAGTGGATGTTATCGCCAATCTCAATGACGCTGTTCATGTCATGGGAAATCACGACGGTTGTGGTGCCGTACTCCTGGGTCAAGTCCCGGATGAGATTGTCGATGACGATGGCTGTCTGGGGGTCCAGCCCCGAGTTGGGTTCGTCACAAAACAGGTACTTCGGTCGGCCTACAATGGCACGGGCCAGCGCCACGCGCTTTTGCATTCCGCCTGAAATCTCCGCTGGAAACCGGTGCTCTGCCCCCTCCAACTCAACGCGACGCAAGCACTCCATGGCCCTCTCCATCCGTTCATCTGCGCCCATTTCAGAGAACATGCGCAGCGGAAATTCCACGTTTTCCAGCACGGTCATGGAATCAAACAAGGCCCCCCCTTGGAAGAGCATTCCAATGCGGCGGCGCACCACTTCGCGCTCTTTGAAGCGCATCGCCGTGAAATCATCTGAACCGAAGTGAACCGTCCCTCCGTCTACCTCGAGCAACCCCACCATGCACTTGGTCAATACCGATTTCCCGGAACCGCTGCGGCCAATGATGAAGTTCACAGCGCCTGCATCAAAGGCAGCGTCAATGCCGTGAAGCACCTTCTTTTCACCAAACGACTTTCCGACTCCCTGAACCCGGATCATGTCAGCAGCAATTGAGTAATGACCAGGTTGGCCACCATCACGATCACCACGCTGTACACCACCGCCTTGGTACTGGATCTGCCCACCTCTCGTGCACCTCCCGCGGTGTAGAAACCGTGATAGGCGCTGACACTGGTAATGATGAGAGAGAAGACGCACGTCTTGATCAGCGCATAGGTCACATCAAACGCACTGAAATCCATTTGGATTCCATACTTGTAGTCGGCGAAACTGCTCAAATCGGCTGTATTGCACACCCAAGCACCCGCGCCGATTCCCAATACCATGGAAATCACAACGAGAAAGGGGAAAATCAGCAAAGCCGCAAACAACTTCGGCAACACGAGATAGGAAATGCTGCGAACCCCCATCACTTCGAGTGCATCGATTTGCTCGGTCACTTGCATCGTGCCAATCTGAGAAGCAATGTTCGATCCCACCTTTCCCGATAGGATGACCGGAATGATGGTCGGGGCAAACTCGAGGATCATCGTCTGCCGCACAGTAAACCCTACGGTATATGCCGGAATCCAACCACTCACCTGGTGAGCCGTTTGAATGGCGATTACGGCTCCCATGAAAAGGCTGAGCAGGGCTACGATGCCCACACTTTGCACCCCGATGGCTTCAAGCTCAACCAGCGTGGACTGGAAGAAAACCCTCGCCCGCTGAGGCCTGCGCAAGGCCGACCCCATGAATGCAAAGTATCGCCCGATATGGAATAAGAGTCCCATCGCTGTTGACGAAGGTACATTCTCCGTTGCGGCGGATGCCGCGCATTGGATAAAGGCTTTACACCAACGGTTCCCCCTTGTCTGCCTTCAGCTGCGAAACCAATTGCTTCACCCACTGTTCCTCGTTTCTCGGGCAGAGCAGGAGGGCGTCGGGCGTATCTGCGATGATGAAGTCCTTCAACCCTTTGGCTACCACTAGCTTACCGTTCTCGCAGGCCACCATCAGGCCCTTCGCATCTTCACCAATCAGCGCCGCGCCACTCAGCGCATTGCCTTCGGCATCCTTCGGCAGCTTGTCATATAACGAGCCCCAGGTTCCGAGGTCGCTCCATCCAAAGTCACCGAGAACCACCCCGACATTGGGTGCTCCCTCCATGATGCCATAGTCGATTGAGATGTTTTCGGCGGCTCCGAAAATGGCACGGATGGCTTCGGCCTCTCTTTCCGTCCCCAAATCATCCAATCGTTCGATGAACGCGCTGTGCAAATCCGGAAGCTGGGCTTCGAACTGGTCCTGGATGGTCGCAAGGGACCACACGAAAATCCCTGAATTCCAGCAGAAGTCGCCCGAGGCGATGAACTCCTCGGCCAGTTCACGGTTCGGCTTCTCAGTAAAAGTGCGAACCTGCTGAAGCCGCTCGTCGATGGCCCGTGGAAGCTCCTCGTATTGAATGTACCCATAACCGGTATCGGGCCGGGTAGGGGTAATGCCGAGGGTAAGCAGCTGGTTTGTTTCTGAAGCCTGCTGCACGGCTACATCGAGCACATCCCGAAATCCATCCTCGTCTTCAATCAAGTGATCCGCGGAAGCCACCACGATGGTCGCATTGGGGTCCTTCCTTGCGATGCTGTGATGTGCGTAAGCCAAGCATGGCGCTGTGTTGCGCATGAACGGCTCGCACAGGATCTGGTCTTCCGGAAGGTTGGGGAGCTGGGCCATGACCTCGTCCTTATAGCGGACGTTGGTGACCACGAACATGCGCTCATATGGGAGCATGGGCTCCAAGCGGTCTGCGGTCATCTGAATGAGGGTCCGGCCGCGGTTCAAAATGTCGAGAAACTGTTTGGGCCGGCCTGAACGGCTCATCGGCCAAAAGCGGGATCCGACTCCGCCTGCCATGATGACGGCGTAGGTGTGGTCATGTAGGGCCATAGCGCAGTGCCTTGCTGTTCAGGCGGCAAAGGTAATGCCTTGTCTGTGCGTGTGGGCAGGGCGGAAAACGAAGGGCAGGTCTTGCATTTGGGCTTGCGCTTCCGTTTGGTGCGTTGAACATTGCGGTGGGGAGTGCAATCCACCATCATCATTGCCAACACTGCAATGAACAGGGTCTGACAGTGGCTTCGAGAAAATGCACGCGCACTCATCTCGATCCGGTCATGTGAGCGGGGACCACCCAACGGTCGTATTCCTCCGCCGTGAGGTGGCCCAAGGAAAGTGCTGCAGTCTTCAAGGTTGTGCCCTCTTCATGGGCCTTCTGCGCTATGGCGGCCGCCTTGTAGTAACCAATGTGCGGGTTGAGCGCAGTGACCAGCATGAGGCTGTCATTTACCAACTGGTCAATCCGTGCACGGTTCGGGCGGATGCCCTCTACGCAGCGCTCCGCGAAAGAGGCGCAGGCCTCCCCCAAAAGACGCGCTGACTCGAGAATGTTTCGGGCCATCATGGGCTTGAAGACATTGAGCTCGAAATGGCCTTGAGCGCCCCCCACCGTAATGGCCACGTCGTTGCCCATCACCTGTGCGCACACCATGGTCAACGCTTCCGCTTGGGTCGGGTTCACCTTTCCGGGCATGATGCTCGAACCAGGTTCGTTGGCGGGCAGTGCGAGTTCGCCGATGCCGCTGCGTGGCCCCGACCCCATGGTGCGGATGTCATGGGCGATCTTGTTGCAACTGACAGCCAACTGCTTCAGTGCGCCGTGTGCCTCGACCACCGCGTCGTGGGAAGCGAGCGCCTCAAATTTGTTGGGTGCGGTGATGAAGGGGTGGCCTGTGGAATCGGCCATGTAGGCTGCCACCTTTTCGGCATAACCTTCTGGCGCGTTGAGTCCGGTGCCCACAGCGGTTCCTCCCAAAGCCAGTTCAGCGAGGTGGCCCAATGTGTTCCGCACCGCCCGCATTCCGTGGTCGAGTTGGGCTACATAGCCCCCGAACTCCTGACCGAACGTAAGCGGTGTGGCGTCCATCATGTGGGTGCGGCCAATCTTGACAATGTCCTTCATTTCTTCGGCCTTGCTGGCAAGGGCATCGCGCAGACGCTGCACGCCGGGCAAGGTGGTGCGCACGATGCGGTCATAGGCCGCGAGGTGCATTGCGGTCGGGAAGGTGTCGTTCGAGCTCTGCGATTTGTTGGCGTCGTCATTGGGGTGCACGGGGCGCTCTCCCTCCCCGAGTCTGCCGCCAGCCAACACGTGGGCACGGTTCGCGATGACCTCGTTGACGTTCATGTTGGACTGCGTGCCTGAACCGGTCTGCCATACAACCAAAGGGAAGCAGTCATCGAGATCGCCCGCGATGATTTCGCGACAGACGGAAACGATGAGGTCGCGCTTTTCAGGAGCCAGCACGCCGAGGTCCGCGTTGGCCCGGGCAGCGGCCATTTTGAGATGGCCAAACGCGTGAACCACCTCGATGGGCATGCTGCCAGCGGGTCCGATGGGGAAATTGTGACGGCTGCGCTCTGTTTGGGCGCCCCAATACTGGTCGGCAGGGACCGCCACTTCTCCGAGGGTGTCCTTTTCAATGCGGGTATTCATGGCGGTATTTTTTAAAGCTCCTGGGCGGACCTTTCAGAAGCAGCGTGCATGAGATTGGCCTTGAGCATGGCTTCGATTTCGCCGTTCAAAACAGCGTCGGTATTTGAGGTTTCAAAATTGGAACGCAGGTCCTTGACCATCTTGTAGGGCTGCAGCACGTATGAACGAATCTGTGATCCCCACTCAATCTTTTTCTTGCCGGCCTCAATTTCCGCGCGGGCCTCATTGCGCTTGGCCATCTCCATCTCGTAAAGCTGAGATTTCAAGAGCTGGATGGCCTTTTCCTTGTTGCCCAGCTGAGAGCGCGTCTCGGTGTTGTCGATGATGATGCCGGTGGGTTTGTGCCTCAGGCGCACCCCGGTTTCCACCTTGTTTACGTTCTGACCGCCTGCACCTCCTGAACGGAAGGTGTCCCAGGTGATATCAGATGGATTGACCTCGATCTCGATGCTGTCATCGACCAAGGGGTAGACGTAGACCGAAACAAACGACGTGTGCCGCCGCGCCTGCGAATCATAGGGGCTGATGCGCACGAGGCGGTGCACCCCGTTTTCTCCCTTCAACATGCCAAAGGCATAATCACCGTCGACCTCCATGGTGATTTGCTTGATGCCGGCCACATCGCCATCCTGGCGGTCGATTTCCTTCACCTTGAAACCGGCTTTGTCGGCATACATGGCGTACATGCGAAGCAGCATTCCCGCCCAATCGCAAGATTCCGTGCCACCGGCACCCGCAGTGATTTGGATGACGGCGTTCAAGCCATCGGCCTCATCGGAAAGCATTTGCTTGAATTCCAGCTCCTCAATACACTGAATCAGGCTGTTGAATTGGCCCATCACCTCGTCCTCTGTGCTTTCTCCCTCCTTGAAGAACTCGTACAAGACCTGCAGGTCTTCGATGGCGGTTTCAGCCCTTTCGTACTCGTCGACCCATGCCTTTCTTCCCCGCATGCGCCGCATGACCTTCTCCGCCTCTTTCGCGTCATTCCAGAACTCAGGGTCTTGGGAAAGTTTCTCGTCTTCCTGAATATCGATCCGCTTCTGGTCGATGGCGAGATACCCTTTGAGAGCAAGCACGCGGTCCCGTGCAGATTGGATTTGGTCGGCGTTCACCATGTAGGGTCAAATTTAGTGCCGACGGCCTCCTCCACTGCCCTCCGGGCCAACTCCAATCCAAAGCCCCAAGTCAACAATGCGCCCACCGTCTTGGACCTGTCCTCGTCCTCCCGCCCGAGTCGGCGACGGCGCACGGCCTTTCTGGCAGCATCGAGGACTTCCTCATCGGAAACGCACGCCATGGCCTGGTCCACCGTTTGATCGTCCAAACGGTGCACCTGACGCAAGGCAGCCGCGACCTTGTTCGGCCCCCAGCCTTTGATTCTGATCTGGTCCATCGCAAAGGCCTCGGCAAAGCGCTGCTCATTTACATAGCCCTCCTTCTTCAGGTTTGCAATCAGTGCGTCGAATTGGTCCGCAGCGTCCCATGAATACAGTTTGCGGCGCACCTGTTCAGGAGAACGCTCGGTGCGCGCGCACCAATGTCGTATCTTCGATGAAACGTCCTTTTTAACTCCCACAGAGCGGAATCTACGGACCACCGCCCGGATGGAGGAGCCAATTGCAAACCGTCGGGAACGCCTGACGAAGCCAAAAAACAAGATGAAAGCCGAGATCAATCAGCGCATTGCCACGTTGCTGGAGAACCCGGAAATCGAAGCTGTAAGGGTTGAAGTCCGCACAGCATTCGAGGTGTACAAGGATGCCCGGGAAAAGGACGTAAACACGCAAAGGGCCGCATTCGACGCCGAAGAACGTCCCGCTCCTGAACCGGGCGAAGAGCCCATTCGATTCACCTATCAGCCCGACGAAGAAGACGCCCGGAATGACGAGATGTACCGGTCTTTTCGCGAACGCGAGAAGGCTTGGCGGGAAAAAGTCGCAACGGAACAGCGGGCCAACCTTGACAAGAAACAGACCATTCTCAACTCCATGAAGGAGTTGGTGGCCAATGAAGAACACATCGGCAAGATGTTCGATGCCTTCAATGCGCTCACCCAAGAATGGAATGCCGTGGGCAATGTTCCCGGCGACCAGTACCGTGAAGTGCACGACGCCTGGCACCGCCTCCGCGACGAGTTCTTCTACAACGTCAACATCTACAAGCAATTACAGGACCACGACCTGCAGGTAAACCTCAAGAAAAAAGAGGACTTGATCGCCCAGGCCGAACAACTGGTTTCCGTCACGGACCTCAAGGAAAAGGAATTGCTCGCCCGCAGCTACATGAAGGCTTGGTTCGACATCGGCCCCAGCCCGAGGGAGACCTATGAGCAGATGGCCGACACCTTTTTCGGTCACACGCGCGGCGCTCTTGATGAAATCAAGGCGCATTACGATGGCATTCGGGAGGAAATGCAGAAGAACCTCGAAGCCAAGCAGGCGCTGGTAGAGGAAGTCCGCTCCCTGCTGGAAGAGGAAATCACCGAAGCTGGCGCATGGTCGGCCCAAGCCGAAAAGGTGAAGGACGTGCAGAAGCGCTGGAAAGAGGTCGGGTTTGCCGGCCGCAAGGATGAGCAGGAGGTTTGGGACCAATTCCGGGGATTGTGCGACCTGTTCTTCCAAAAACGGGAAGCTGCCTTCGCGGATGTGCGCGCCGCCCAATCCAAGGTCCGGGAGCGCAAGAATGAAATCGCCGAGGAGGCCGCCGGCCTGGCAGAGAGCACCGATTGGAAGCAGACCGCCGATCGTCTCATGTCCTTGCAAAAGGAGTGGAAGGACCTGGGTTCTGCAGGTCCGAGAGATGAGAATCGCCTTTGGAAGAAATTCCGTGGTGCCTGTGATCAGTTCTTCTCTGCTCGAAAGGCTCAGTTTGCGGACCGCGACAAGGAGTTCAAAGCCAACCAACAGGCCAAAGAGGCCTTGATCAAAGAAATTGAGGCATTTGAGCTTTCAGGCAACCACAGCAACGACCTCTCGGCCCTCAAGGCCTATTCGCAGCGGTGGGCAGACAGCGGGCATGTGCCCAAGCGGGTGTTCGAGCAGATTGTAGACCGCTACCGCACGGCGATGGATGCCAAGTTCGATGCTTTGGGGGAGAAGAGGAGCGAGCGCTCCGTTGAAGCCTACAAACAGCGGGTAAACAGTCTGGTTGCCGGCGAAGGTGCGGACCACATGGCCCGAAAGGAGGAGCGCATCCTCCGAGACAAAATGGATCGAATCCGCAAGCGCGTCACGCAGTACGAAAACAACATGGGCATCTTCACCGGGAAAGGTGCGGCCTCCATCATGGCCGATCTTCAGAAGAAAATTGAAGTCGACCGTCGGGAAATGGACGAAATCCGGCAGAAACTCAAGATGCTGCGTGAAGCCCGCCAAGGGCAGACCCCGTCTTGATTTCTTGGTCCATGTGGGTTTTGTACAAGCCCTGCAGAAGGTGAGGCAATTCCATCCGGTCGGCTTGCTTGTCCAGTACGTCCAATACTGTGAACTCGCGAACGGCTGCTCGAAGTTCCTCTACGCCATGACCGGTCAGGAATACAACCGGGAGTTCGATATGAAGTGACCGCATCAACTGCAGGAACTCGACCCCGTCTATGGTGGGCATGACCGAATCAAGGAGAATCAGGTCCAACCCTTGTGAAGCCATGATGCCAACCGCCTCGAGGGCATCGGACGTTACTTCCACATCAATGCCGGCGCGCATCAGCTGAATTTGCGTGATGGTCAAGGCCATCTCGTCGTCATCTATGTAAAGCACCCTCAAAGGCTGATCGGTCGTATCCATGTCAGCGCAAAAATCCGAACAAGACCCATCCTGGCTGGTCAGTCCATACAGATCTTCTGCTGTCGGAATCCTCCTTCAGATGGAAGTTGGATTCATCGCCAGCCCCCGGCTGCACCACCCGTTCATTTCCATCGTCTCCATCATGCCCTGAAGCAAACCCATGGTTCTTTCCGCAGCCTTCGCACTGTCGTGCAAAACCGCAATGGAACCCGGCTGGAAGTGGGGCAAAGTCGCCTTCAGACAATCACTGGCGCTGCGCCGCGCATCGAAATCTCCGGTCAACAGGTCCCACATCACAATTTCACTGCGTGTTGAAATGGCCTTTGCTTGCGACCTTCTCATCCTTCCGTAAGGCGGCCTGAACAACCCTGATCCGGTTAAGGCCTCGCAATCGAGAAAACTTCTGAGGTATTGAAAATGCCCCGTTGTCCAGCCCGATTCATGGTGCATGGTGTGGTTGCCCCAGCTGTGTCCCTCCTTGCGGATTCGATCAAACACTTCAGGGTGCCTTTCTATGTTCTCTCCTACGCAGAAAAAAGTGGCTTTGTGGCCCTTTTCTGCGAGCATATCCAGGATCCGCGGGGTCCACTCCGGATGGGGACCATCATCGAAAGTCAAGTGCACATCGCACAACCCACGCTCCCCTGTCCAACGGAATTCTGGAAACATGGCGGGGACAGCAGAAGGGATACGGGTGGCGTACACGGTTGCAATTTCAGGCACAAGTCGCACACCTAGGTTGCCTCGGTATCTTCGCGGCTTCACCTCTCGGGTATGGAGTACGATTTCAAGGCCATCGAAGACAAATGGCGCGGGCGCTGGGTTGAGCAAGAGACCTATGCCGTCAAGGAAGACGCAAGCCGGAAGAAATTCTACGTGCTGGACATGTTCCCCTATCCGAGTGGAGCTGGCCTGCACGTGGGCCATCCCCTGGGATACATCGCTTCAGATGTCATTGCCCGCTACAAGCGGCAATGCGGATTCAATGTGCTCCATCCGCAGGGGTATGACAGCTTTGGCCTTCCGGCGGAGCAATACGCCATCCAAACCGGTCAGCATCCGGCCATCACGACCGAGCGCAACATCGCGCGCTACCGCAGCCAGCTCGATTTGTTGGGCTTCAGCTACGATTGGAGCCGCGAGGTTCGGACCAGCAGCCCTGACTACTACCGTTGGACACAGTGGATTTTCGCACGGCTCTTCGAGCATGGCTACGACCATGCTGCGAACAAGGCCGTTTCCATATCCGACCTGGAATCCCTGTTCTCCCAATCGGGAAATGCCAACCTCGATTGGGCCTTCGGTGAGGACACCCTCAATGAGGCCGGTCAGGAACTCTGGGGTGCGGCGTTCGATGGGCACTTCACGGCCCTTCAATGGAATGCACTGGACGACGCTGGACGCAGTGATGTGCTCATGGCCTACCGCCTCGCCTACCTGGCCGACAGCGAAGTGAATTGGTGTCCGGCCCTGGGCACCGTGCTCGCCAACGACGAGGTCATCGGCGGAAAGAGCGAACGGGGCGGCCACCCTGTTGTCCGCAAGAAGATGCGCCAGTGGATGATGCGGATCACCGCCTATGCCGACCGCTTGCTGGAGGGGTTGGATGCCATCGACTGGTCCGAGAGCATCAAAGAAGTTCAGCGGAATTGGATCGGCAAGTCGACAGGGTCGCAACTGCGGTTCGATATCGAGGGTCATGCCGGCCGCCAAATCGAGGTTTTTTCTACCCGGCCCGACACCCTTCACGGGGCCAATTTTCTGGTCCTCGCCCCAGAGCATGACCTGGTGGACCTGATTGCCACAGCAGACCAACGCGCAGCAGTGGATGCCTATGTCGCGGAGACGGCTTCGCGCAGCGAGCGAGATCGCATGGCGGGCGACCGGGGGATGACCGGGTGCTTCACCGGCGCCCATGCGGTTCATCCCCTCACCGGCGACGCCATGCCCATCTGGATTGCGGACTACGTTTTGGCGGGTTACGGCACAGGGGCCGTCATGGCCGTGCCTGCGGGAGACCAGCGCGACTGGGAATTTGCCAAGGCTTTCGGATTGCCCATTCCGCCCATTTTCGAAGGGCACGATGTGGAAGCAGGCGCTGAATCCGATAAGCGAGCCGTTCTCTGCAACAGCGGGGAATGGGACGGGCTGCGTTGTGAGGAAGCCTTGCCCCGTGCCATCGCTGAAACCGCTGCGGCCGGCTTCGCGGAGCCTCGGGTCAATTACCGATTGCGCGATGCCGTTTTCAGCCGCCAACGCTATTGGGGTGAGCCCTTCCCCGTTTATTACGAAGGAGGCGTGCCCAAGTTGTTGGAGGACCAGCAGGTGCTGCTCCCCGAAGTGGACGCCTATCTGCCCACGGAGGACGGAGACCCCCCCTTGGCCCGTGCAGCGCATTGGAATGTGCAACGCGGTGACCGCATGGAGTACAATACCATGCCGGGGTGGGCCGGATCGAGCTGGTACTTCCTGCGCTACATGGACCCGCACAACCCTGCGTCCTTGTGTGACCGTTCCAAGAGCGACTATTGGGGCCAGGTCGATTTGTATGTGGGGGGCGCAGAGCACGGGACCGGGCACCTCCTGTACAGCCGTTTCTGGACCAAGTTCCTCTACGACCTCGGCCTCATCGGGTTCGACGAGCCCTTTGCCAAGATGATCAACCAGGGGATGATCCTGGGTCGGAGCAGCTTCGTTTATCGCGTGGAGGGCACCAACACCTTTGTCTCTTTCGAGCAACGGAAGGCCCACCGCACCCAGCGGCTGCATGTGGACATCAGCCTGGTCAAGAACGATGTGCTCGACCTTGAAGGCTTCAAGGCGTGGCGTCCCGAGTTCGCCGATGCGGCGTTCATACTGGACGAACATGGACAGTACCGCTGCGGCAGCGAGGTGGAGAAGATGTCCAAGTCCAAGTACAACGTCGAGAATCCGGACGACCTCGTGGAGCGCTACGGAGCGGACACCTTGCGGTGCTACGAGATGTTCCTGGGCCCGCTGGAGCAGGCCAAGCCCTGGGATACGCAAGGGATCAATGGCGTGCACGGATTCCTGCGCAAGCTGTCGCGGCTCTACCGCAACGCCGAGGGCGAGGTGCTGGTCCATGACGGCACACCGTCACCCGAGGCGGAACGCGCCTTGCACAAGACCATCAAGAAGGTCACGGAAGACCTGGACCGCCTGAGCTGGAACACCGTGGTGAGCGCCCTGATGATCGGGGTCAACGAACTCACCGAAGCGGGGGCCCATGAACGCGCAGTTTTGCAGCCACTGGCCGCTACCCTTGCGCCCTATGCGCCGCACTTGGCCGAGGAACTCTGGGAACTTTGCGGCGGAAGTGGTTCCGTCGTGGATGCGGATTGGCCGAAGTGGGATGCCTCCAAACTGGTCGAAGCGGAAGTGCAATACCCCGTCCAGTTCAACGGCAAGGTGCGCTTCCAATTCAGTGTGGCCACGGACGCGTCCCCATCAGATGTGGAGGCCGCTGTTTTGGCCGATGAACGCACCGCCAAGCAATTGGACGGGCGCTCACCCAAAAAAGTGATCGTCGTCCCAGGACGCATCATCAACATCGTAGGGTAAGCCCCAAAAGAGAAGCATACACAGGGGATTGCGGGACCGATATCGGCTCCGCAAAGGGACGCTACGTCCACAAATTTTTCTCGGTCAACCCGAGTATTTCTTCGACGAATCAATAAATAATTGCAATTAGTCGAGTTATTTCGCATATTTGTAGGACTTATATCATCGCTGCTACACGCTTATTCCTACGGCACCATGAACCCTTATCGCTTGCTTATTGGGCTACTTCTCGCCTTCTCTTTCGGCTCAACCCAAGGCCAATCCATCAACTCCAGTCCTGCCCCTGAGGGTTACGACCTGGAATTGGAAGTGGTTACCGAGAACATTGGTATCCTCGCCGGTGCCTTGGGTGTGACCGACCTCACTGGTTACAGCTGCACACGTTTGTACGTGAGCATGAACAACGAGGACGACTTCATGTCCTCGGTGTCAGGAGACGCAACCAACCCGACCTACATCAATACCACGACGGACTACTACCATGCTGTCTTGGGTGGGTCAACCCCGAACGGCATCAACAGCATCCTTTTCCCGGTGTATCCCGACCTCGCGTATGACAGTTGGATTACCATTGGACTGGAAGGCGTTCCAAACGCCGCCGGCGGAGAGGCAGCGATCTCTACGGTGCAATCCGCGACGAACCCATGGGCCACCAACTTTGATCCCGGCGCGGGCCTGCCAGGAGCCAGCATTGCCATTGATGATATGATTGGCGGTGCTTGGTATGCGCTGAATGGAGACGCCAACGGCATCGCTGGCTCTGATCTGCGCGTGCTGATTGGACAGTTCACCACAACCGGTGAACTCAGTGGTCAAGTTTATTGCCAGGTTTTCATCAACGGCAATGGCACCACGGAATTCCGCGACACCTTCTATTTCGGAGCCGGATCTTCAGTTCCCGGTTGTGTCGACAGCACCGCCTGCAACTATGACGAAGCGGCCACGGATGATGACGGTTCATGTGTCTATCCTGAAGACGAGTGCGGAGTGGCCAACGTAGACTGCGATTGCGCCTGCTTGAACGATGCCGACGATGACAGCATCTGTGATGAGGATGAGGTCCCCGGATGTCAGGATGCGGAAGCGTGCAATTATGACGCCGCTGCGACCGATGACGACAACTCCTGTACTTACCCCGCTGCCGACAACCTCGATTGCGCCGGAAACTGTCTCAACGACGCGGACGTTGATGGCATCTGCGACGAGGATGAGGTTCCAGGTTGTCAGGATGCAGAAGCATGCAACTACGATGCTGCAGCCACCGACGATGACGGATCCTGCACCTACCCCGCTGCCGACAACCTCGACTGCGGCGGAAACTGCCTCAACGATGCAGATGTCGACGGCATCTGCGACGAAGACGAAGTGCCCGGTTGCGATGATGCAGAGGCGTGCAACTTCGACGCTGCAGCCACCGACGATGACGGATCCTGCACCTACCCCGCTGCCGACAACCTCGATTGCGACGGAAACTGTCTCAACGACGCCGACGCCGACCTCATTTGTGATGAAGACGAGGTTCCCGGTTGTCAAGACATCCTGGCCTGCAACTACGATGCAGCGGCCACCGACGATAACGGGTCCTGCACCTACCCCGCTGCCGACAACCTCGACTGTGATGGCAATTGCCTCGCAGACGCAGACGGTGATGGCCTTTGCGATGACGAGGATCCCTGCAACGAGCCGGACTTGACGCCGGCCGTGGCCCCCATCGTTCCTGTTTCCTTCATCGCTGAAGTCTCACTTGACGGCCAGCCCGTTGTGGGAATGACACTTCTTGCCGTGGTGGACGGTGAAACCGTAGGTGTGGATGAGGCCTTTGAATACGAGGGCGGCAGCTGGGTCAGCATGACCATTTATGCCGCTTCCGGAGACAATGTGGAATTCCAGCTTTTCGACCCTGCCGCCTGCGCATTGTACGACATTGACCTGTCCTTCGGTGTCAGCGAGGACGGTGAAGAGCTTTCCACCTTCGATGACCCTGCCGATCTGCCGTTCATGAGCGGCAACGCCATCCCCGGTTGTACGGACGAAACGGCCTGCAACTATGATGAGCTGGCCGACATGGATGACGATTCTTGCATCTACCCCATTGACCTCTATGGAACGGACATTTTTGATTGTGACGGAAACTGCCTGAACGACGCCGACGGCGATGGCATTTGCGACACGGATGAAACCGTGGGTTGTACCGACCCCGGGGCCTGCAATGCCGGTGACTTTACCGACACCGACAATGCGCTGTGTCTCTACCCATCGGACCTCTACGATGTGGATTACGTCGATTGCGACGGAAACTGCCTGAACGACGCCGACGGAGACGGTGTCTGTGACGAGATTGAAGTGAACGGCTGCACAAATGCCGATGCCTGCAACTTCGATGCCGACGCCACAGAGGAAGATGGTTCCTGCGAATTTGAAAGCTGTGCCGGTTGTACTGACGCCGAAGCTTGCAACTACGACGCGGAGGCCACCATTGACGACGGTTCCTGCCAGTCGCTTGATGCGTGCGGTGTGTGCGGTGGCGAAGGCCCTGCCGACGGATACGACTGCGACGGCAACTGCCTCGAGGACCAAGACAACGATGGCATCTGTGACTTTGAAGACCCCTGTCTCGAGCCGGATACCACCGTGGAGGTGCTGCCCCTGATTCCTTCCACGGTGATCGCCGAAGTATTCTTCGACGGAGCCCCCATTGTGGGTGGAACCGTCCTGGCCCAAGTAGACGGCAACACTGTAGGTCTCGCTGAAGCCTTCGAGTACGAAGACGGCAGCTGGATCAACATGAACATCTACGCGGAAGCAGGTCAGGAGATCTCCTTCATTCTCTGGGATGAAGCGGATTGTGCCCAGTACCTGCTCGACTTCACTTTGAGCCCTGATGAACAGGGCGATGAACTCGGCTCCTTCGATGACCCGCAGCAGTTCCCATTCGGTTCCGGTGACCCCATCGAGGGTTGTTTGGACGAAACGGCTTGCAACTACAACCCGCTGGCCAACACGGATGGTGTGCCTTGCGTCTATGCAGATCAATTCTGCGGTTCTGACTACGTGGACTGTGATTGCGAGTGCCTCAACGATGCCGACGAGGATGGCATTTGCGATGAGGAGGAAGTGCCCGGATGTGGTGACCCCTTGGCTTGCAACTATGCTCCCGATGCCACCGATTTCGATGGAACGCTCTGCACCTATCCCGAATTCGATTACGTCGATTGTGACGGCAACTGCCTGAACGATGACGACGGAGATGGCATCTGCAATGAGCTCGAGAATGAAGGCTGTACCGATGAATTTGCGTGCAACTACGACGCCGGTGCATCCGATGACGACGGTTCCTGCGAATACGCCGTCCCTGGGTTCGATTGCAACGGAGACCCCATTGAACTCGACCCCTGCGATCCCCTTTGCTACGTGGTGGATGCATCCCTCCAGGATTACACCGTTCAGTGTCTTGGCGATCTGGACGCGGTCGCTTGCGTCGAAGATGCCAGCATCTACAACAGCTGCACCGGTGTCACGACGGAAGCCACTTCATGTGTCACGCTGTCCGCATCGGATTCCATCAGCACAGGAACGGCAACGACGGCCCTCGGGGTCGGACCCGATGGTGCATTGCGCATCTACGGATTGAACATGCAGGGACTTGCCGCTTCAGACTACTTCGTGGAGAGCGGAGACGGCTTGACTTTCACCCAGTACAGCAACGGTACCGCCGTTCTCGAAGGGTTGATTGAGAACAGCCTCGATCACACCCAGCGCTTCCGTGCCTTCCTCGTCTTTGAGGATGGTCTCACCGGCGTGGAATGGGGTGCCCTTGGCAAAGGCTTCAAGTACGCCTATACCTGCACGAACGTGGACACCGACCCCTGGACGATCTACACGATGAAGAACGACCAGAGCTACCTGACAGGTGTGGACGCTTACGCAGGCAGTTTCCTGCAACTCAGCCATGCCCCTGTCAACGAGCACTTCGGCTTCCAGGTAGGTGAAGCCGCCAACGACCACAACTGCGGTTACGGCCTCGGCGGTTGGTTTGCATGGGAAGGCCAGGTTCTGGGAACGCTGGTTTCCGGCGCCTTGGGTGATGTGATCGTGGACCTCGTCATGGAGACGGAGACCTTTGATTACGACGAACTCTGCACCACCAACATCTACACCTTTGTGGACAGCTGTGGTGCCTACAACCACGAGCAGGAAGTCTGCCGCGTAGACACGATTGCTCCGACGTTCCTCGGATGCCCGGGTGAGGCCATCGTCTATTGCACGGAGGACATTCCCGCCATTGCGACGGTGACAGCCATCGACAACTGCGACGACCTCGACAGCATTCCCGTGACCGTTCTGGGCGACGTCATCGTGGACCAGACGGACGGAGGTTGCTACACCATTGAACGCACGTGGTCTGCAGAAGACCTCTTCGGAAACGTGGGCACCTGCACCCAGCTCATCCATGTCATCGACACGGTCGGCCCGCAGATTGACCTCATGCTTCCCGGCGACCTCTCGGTTTCCGTCATGGGAGACTGCTCCGCAAACACGGGCACAGACTTTACGGGCGAGGCTTCAGCCAACTTCTCGGACGACTGCAGTTCGGTCACCGGAGAAGTCACGTACACCGACGTCATCACGGAAGAGATCAGCGCCGGTTGCTACACCATCGAGCGCCGCTGGACCGCCACTGCGGAGGATGGTTGTGGAAATTCCTCCACGGAAACCGGAATCCAGACCATCGATGTCATCGACCAGATTGCTCCGACCATCGAACTCAGCTCCATTGAGGTATCCGTCGCCTGCGATGTGTGGACTTGCGACATGGACGTTCTGACCGGCCTTGGCTTCGCGTCCTGGACCGACAACTGCGAGCTCGACACCGCCTACATCGAGTGCGAGCCCATGTCAGGAGGCTGCGTGGGACCGGTTCCCAC
>JAURDB010000069.1 GCA_030828175.1 Flavobacteriales bacterium | reverse complement strand
GCTCGATATGCGGATGGACCCCCGTTTGCCAGAGGGAGCAGACGACCTCATCCGCCGCATGGACGAGAAGGAACTCACCCGGATTCTGAGGACGTATGGTGAACTCGCGCAGCCACACCGCGCTGCACGGGCCCTCCGTCAGGCCTTCGAGGAAGAAGGACCAGCAGGCATTTCCACCACCACGCGGCTGCAGGAAATCCTGTTGCCTCTGGCTCCTCAACAAAAGCGAAATCAATACCTCGCCCAGGCTTTCCAGGCCCTTCGGATTGCCGTCAATGACGAACTGGGCGCACTTGCCGATCTCCTCAAGGCGAGCCTTCGGTTGATCCAGCCCGGTGGCCGCCTGGCTGTCATCAGCTACCACAGCCTCGAAGACCGCATGGTCAAGCGGTTCATGCGCGCAGGAAATCTGGAAGGTGAGATCGCCAAGGACTTCCACGGCCGCTCCCTGGCCCCCTTCGACAAGGTCACGGGCAAAGCCATCGTTGCCGATGCCGACGAAATGGAAAGGAACCCCCGGTCCCGGAGCGCGCGCTTGCGCGTTGCGGCCCGCAATGCCCAAGCCGCATGAACATCTTCGGCAAGAGCAATAAGCGGCAAAAGCCAAAGGCCAACCGGCGCATTACACCGGAAGAGCGCCTGGTCAGGAACATCACCGCCCCGCCCCGAGAGGAAACCCCGCGTCATCGGCGTTCCTCAAAGGGGCACGCCAAGCCCCTCCCAACGGAAACGAATGCGCCCAACGGTTCCAAAGTGCGGACGACCCGCATCGGACAGGGCTTTGCTCGTGCCTTTGCGCCCATCCGCCACTCCCTCACTGGGGAATGGCTCGGAGGACCTGAAGTCATCCGTCATCTGCCCTTCGCAGGCTTCATCGTCCTTTTGATGCTGGGATACACCTTCCTCGAATACCAGTACGAGTATGATGAGCGCGCCATCAAGGAAGGGCGCCGCGAGTTGCAAAACCTGCGCCACCACGAACAGAGCCTGAGGGGAAGGTTTGAATCACAGCTCCAACGCAGCCGACTCGATGAGGACATGGCCGACATCGGCCTTTCCGCTCCGGTCGCTCCGCCCACCACCCTTCCTGCCACCACACACGATTCCCCATGAAGAACGCCCAACACATCGCCACGCGCGCATGGGTGTTGTTCACCCTCTTCGCCTTTTTCGGTGCGGCCATCCTCATCCGCATTGCATTGATCCAGGTCGACCCAAGCCATGAGCGTGCCGAGGCCATGCTTCCGCAGGTGAGAACGATTGAACCCGAGCGCGGCCGCATCCTTTCATCGGATGGTCATTTGCTCGCTGCGTCCGTGCCCAGGTTCGACCTGCATTGGGACCCCACCGTCATCAACACCGAAGCCGAACGGGCCGAATTCCTGACACTCCTTCCCGCCCTGTCCTCGTCCTTGGCCAACGAATTCGGCGGCAAGGACACCGAAGGCTGGCGAAATTTCCTGCTCGACGCCCATCGTTCGGGAAAGAGCCGATACGTCCGCATTGCGCGGAACATTGAATGGGACCGCCGTCAGACGGTCGAAGCTTTCCCGTGGATTGCAGAGCGCTCCCGGAACAGGTCCGGGTTCATGTTCTCCGAAAAACCGCGCAGGGACAAACCCTTCTCCCCACTCGCCAATCGCACCATCGGCCTGCACCGACCCGAAGGCCAGAGCGTCGGCATCGAGGCGGCATTCAACGAAGCCCTCTCCGGCAAGGCCGGACAAAGATTGATGCGCCGCATCCATGGCAACTACTGGATTCCGGCCAGCGACGATTTCATCCGCCCACCCGAGGCGGGCAAGGACGTCCGGACCACACTGGATCTCCGAACACAGGATGTCGCAACAGACGCACTGCAGGCCCAGCTTGAACACCACGCAGCCGAGTGGGGCTGTGCCGTCGTTCTGGAGGTGGCCACCGGAAACGTCATCGCCATCTCCAACCTCGTTCGCAATCCCGAAACCGGTAAGTGTTCCGAAGCCTTCAATCACGCCATTGGAACGGCGGTAGAGCCCGGGTCCACGTTCAAATTGGCCAGCCTCATGGCCATGTTGGAAACAGGGCGCATCTCCCCCATGGACACCTTGGATACCGGAGATGGGGCCTTCCAGCCGGCCAGGGGCTGTTCCAAAATGACCGACACGAGCCACCCAGACGGGGGGTACGGGCCCCTTCGTTTGGAGGAGGTGTTCGAGCGCAGCTCCAATGTGGGCACGGCCAAAGCCGTTCAACAAGTCTTCAGCGAAGACCCTCAAGCCTGGCTGGACGCTCTGCACAAACTGGGGTTGAATGAACCCTTGGGCATCGCCCTGGCTGGAGAAGACACCCCCTTCCTGCACGACACCGTCGGCAGAGGTTCGTGGAGCTCCTGCTCATTGACCTCCATGTCGATTGGATATGAAGTGGAAATGACCCCGCTTCAAACCGCTGCATTCTACAACGCCATTGCCGCCGACGGTCGCCTCATCCGCCCCCGCTTTGCCGATGCACTCTTGGAAGGCAGCGAAGTCATCGAAACGCTGCCCATGGAAGTGCTGCGCGAGCGCATCGCCAGCCGACCGACCATCCTGGCCATGCAGGGAATGATGGAGAAGGTGTGCGAACCCGGCGGCCACGGCACGGCCGAAGATGTGTTCCGTGACCGTCCATACCGGGTGGCTGGAAAAACGGGGACAGCCCGCGCATCCTTGCCCGGCCATCTGGGCGGAGGATACAGGGGTCACCGCGCCTCTTTCGCCGGTTATTTCCCCGCTCAAAAACCGGCATACACCATTGCCGTGGTGGTTCAAAGGCCCTCCGAGAACGGATACTACGGTGGTGTTGTAGCCGCTCCTGTTTTCCGGGCCATTGCCGATCATCTGTATGGCACCCACCCCGAACTCACCGAGCGGATCGAGGGCAATCTCGCCTCCGTCCCAAGGCTCCCCGTTTCCATGAACGGGAACGCCTCCACGATGACTTCCCTGTATGAGGATTTGGGCATCGCCTATTTGCTGGACACAGCAGGAACTGCCGAATTCCCCTCCCACGTCGCGGCCAGGACGGAAGACAACCATGTCGTTCTGACACCCCGCCAGGTCGGTTCCAGCTCCATCCCCGATGTGCGGGGGATGTCACTCCGTGACGCTGTGCGACTTCTTGAGACCCGTGGATTGCGGGTGGACATCAACGGCAGGGGAACCGTCCGCCGACAGAGCATTGCCCCCGGCACGGAACCCCGCAGCGGCCAGACCATTCTACTCGAACTGTCATGAAGCTGCTCAAGGACATACTCTACGGAGCCCGCATCTCCGAGGTCATCGGCTCAACGCACATCGCCGTGGAATCCGTTGTGGCTGACAGCCGGCAGGTCAAACCCTTTGCATGCTTCGTCGCCATACCCGGCACTGCTGTCGACGGCCACGAGCACATTCCTGCCGCCATCCGCGCCGGTGCTGCCGCTGTGGTCTGTGAACACATGCCTTCCGAGGAAGAGCGCAAAGACCAGGTGGTCTACATCAAAGTAGAAAACAGCCGCGCCGCTCTCGGCCATCTCGCTGCCAATTTCCACGACAATCCGGGAGAGCGACTCAAAATCATCGCCATCACCGGAACCAATGGCAAGACAACGGTGGCTACCCTATTGCACCGATTGGCCCGTCTTTTTGACCGCAAAGCCGGACTGGTGAGCACGGTGGAGAACCGCATCGTCGACAAGGTGGTGCCCGCGACCCATACGACCCCCGATCCTGTAGGGCTGCAAAAGCTGTTCGCGGAAATGCTCGACGCGGGGTGCACACACTGCTTCATGGAAGCCAGCTCTCACGCCCTCGACCAGCACAGGCTGGCAGGAACGCCACTGGCAGGAGGGGTCTTCACGAACATCACCCACGATCACCTCGATTACCACGGAGACTTCAACGCCTACATCGGCGCCAAGAAGTCGCTGTTTGACAAACTGCCCGCCACAGCCTTTGCACTCACCAATGCCGACGTGCGGCACCACGACACCATGGTCGCTTCCACACGGGCGCGCGTGGTCACCTATGGCACCCGACAGGTGGCGGATCACAAATCGCGCATCGTAGAAAATGGACTCGGTGGACTGCAACTGCACATCAATGGCCAAGACCTATACACCCGTCTCATCGGCGACTTCAACGCTTCCAATCTAACCGCCGTTTACGCCGTGGCGCGTGAACTCGGATGGGATGACATGGAAACCCTCACCCACCTGTCTTTGCTCGATGCGCCCGCTGGTCGCATGCAACAGGTGCGCTCGGGTGATGGGAGCATCCATGCCATCGTCGACTACGCACACACACCGGACGCCCTCCGGAAAGTGCTCGAAACCCTCCAGACGGTTCGCCAATCCGGAGCCGGCACTGCACCCACAGGCCAGGAGGCCCGCATTCTTTGTGTCGTCGGCTGCGGTGGCGATCGAGACCGCACCAAACGTCCGGTTATGGCGCAAGTAGCGGCGGACCTCGCCGACTTCGTCATCCTGACCTCTGACAACCCCCGCAGCGAGGATCCCGCCGCCATCATCGCAGAAATGCGCGCGGGGCTCGACCCCATCCAAGCGCGCAAGGTGACCTCCAACCAAGACAGGGCGGAAGCCATCCGATCGGCCTGCATCCAAGCCCAACCGGGCGATGTGGTCCTGGTCGCCGGAAAAGGCCACGAGAAGTACCAGGAAATCCAAGGCGAACGACTGCCCTTTGACGACGTCGCCGTCCTGAGCGCATCCCTCACCCCCCACTGATCCCCGAGCCGATGCTGTATCACCTCTTCGACTACCTCCAGCAGACCTCGGATTTCCCGGGAGTGGGCCTGTTCCAGTACATCTCGTTCCGGGCTGCCGCTGCTGCTTTGCTGTCCCTGCTCGTTTCCATCGGCATCGGCCGTCGCATCATCGAATGGCTGCAATTGAAGCAGGTGGGAGAAATCGTACGGGACCTTGGGCTCGAGGGGCAGATGCAAAAGCAGGGCACGCCGACCATGGGTGGCATCATCATTCTGAGCGCCATTCTCATACCGACCCTCCTGCTGGCCGATCTCACCAATGTCTACATCCAGTGCATGCTGCTGGTCACTGTGTTGCTGGGCGGCATTGGGTTCATCGATGACTACATCAAGGTCTTCAAGAAAAACAAGGAAGGACTGGCCGGGAAATTCAAGGTGGTCGGCCAGATCGGTGCAAGCCTGCTCGTGGCGGCGATGCTGTTCTGGAATCCCCAGGTCAGGGTGAAGGAAGCCGTACCTGCCAACTCCACCGAAGCCATTGCCCAAGGGTTGGAGGATACCGACGGTGACGGCTGGGTAAGGGCAGAGCACAGGTCCATGAAAACGACCATTCCTTTCGTCAAGGACAATGAATTCGACTACGCGCGGCTGACCGACTGGGCAACGGATTCGCCTTGGGCCCGGTTTGCGATGTTCGCCCTCATCGTCGTCTTCATCGTTACCGCCGTCAGCAATGGCGCCAACCTGACCGACGGCATGGACGGACTGGCCACGGGAACGAGCGCCATCATCGGCCTGACCCTTGCCATACTGGCCTATGTTTCGGGCAACGCCGTCTTCAGCGACTACCTGAACGTCCTCTTCATCCCTGACTCTGGCGAGCTGGTGGTATTCATCTCGGCTTTTGTAGGCGCCTGCATTGGCTTCCTCTGGTACAACGCCTTTCCTGCGCAGGTATTCATGGGAGATACGGGCAGCCTCGCCCTCGGTGGCATCATTGCCACGTTTGCGATCGCCATCCGAAAGGAACTCTTGATTCCGGTCCTCTGCGGCATTTTCCTCATCGAGAACCTCAGCGTGGTCATGCAGGTCGCGTGGTTCCGCCACACCCGGAAGAAATACGGTGAAGGCCGGCGGATTTTCCGCATGTCGCCCCTGCACCACCACTATCAGAAAGGCGGCTTGCCCGAAAGCAAAATCACCGCCCGTTTCTGGATTGTCGGCATCCTGCTGGCCGTCGTCACCATCGTCACCCTCAAGGTCCGTTGATGCAAGACGCCGTGACCATACTCGGAGCCGGCGAAAGCGGTGAAGGCGCAGCCAAGCTGTGCCAATCCCTGGGCATGCCCTGCCGCGTGAGCGATGCGGGGGCCGTGGCGCCTGAGCGCAAGGAGCGCTTGAACTCCATGGGGGTCGCCCTTGAAGAAGGTGGACACGATCGCGCCCTCATCGAGTCTGCTTCCCTCGTGGTCAAGTCGCCTGGCATCCCCAACCACGCCGCCCCCATCCAATGGGCACGAGAAGCCGGCATCGAAGTGATCGGGGAACTGGAATTCGCCAGCCGACATACCGATGCCCGCATCGCTGCGGTAACCGGCACCAACGGTAAAACCACCACCACTGCCCTTCTCCACCACCTCCTTGTGTCGGGCGGTCTGGATGCTGGCTGTGCCGGCAACATCGGCAGCAGTTTTGCCGGTGGCATTGCAGATGCCCGCCAGCGCCCGGAGGGCGACCGCGCGATCTGGGTTGTCGAGGCTTCCAGCTTCCAACTCGAGGATACAGTCCGGTTCCGTCCCGATGTGGCCATCCTTCTCAACATCACACCCGATCACATCGACCGCCACGGAAGCGTCGAAGCATACGCAGACGCCAAATGGAACGTCACAGCTCGGCAGACCCCAGCAGATCACCTCATCGTCAACGCCGACGATCCCGGCCTGACGGAACTGCGCAGACGCAGACAATCGGCAGCCCAATTGCACACGGTGCAAATGGACGCTACCTCCCCGGAAACTGCCCCGGAACTGGCAGCACACAGCATTGACAAACAACGATTCACCTTCCTCAACCCCCCTTTCATCATGAGCATGCAGGAACTCGCCCTTCAAGGCAAACACAACCTCTACAATTCAATGGCAGCCGGTGTAGCCGCGCGGATCCTGGAACTCAGTGACGCGGACCTTCGGGCCGGCTTCACACACTTCCGCAACATGGAGCACCGAATGGAGCACGTCAGCAGCGTGAACGACATCCGGTTCATCAACGACAGCAAGGCCACCAATGTCAATGCAACTTGGTATGCACTCGACAGCATGACTTCACCTACGGTCTGGATTGCCGGCGGCGTGGACAAGGGCAACGACTACACCTCGCTCATCCCCCTGGTAGGCGAAAAGGTCCACACCCTGATATGCCTTGGCAAGGACAACAAGAAATTGCAGAAGGCATTCGCCACGGCCGTGACCCGCATCCTGGAGGTCGAAAGTGCAGAAGAGGCCGCCATCCTCGGATACAACGTCGCTCAACCCGGTGAGACCGTGTTGCTTTCGCCGGCTTGCGCCAGCTTCGACCTCTTCTCCTCCTACGAGGAGCGTGGACAGCGTTTCAAAGCAGGCGTGCGCTCCCTCTGAATTCATGCAAAACCGGTTCACGGATTTCCTGCAGGAACACCTGCGTGGTGACCGAGCTACCTGGGCGGTCGCCATTTTGCTGATGTTGACTTCGCTGGTGAGCGTCTACTCGGCCAGTGCGACGCTCGCTTGGAAACAAGACGGCAATTCAATCGGCATTCTGTTTCGCCACGGTACTTTCCTCGCCGCGGGTCTCGGCATTATGTGGGCGGTGCACCGGTTGAAATTCGCTTGGTTCTCCCGGCTGAGCCAACTCGGAATCCACATCGCACTGGTCCTCCTGTTGCTCACCGTGTTGGTGGGATCAGAGATCAATGATGCGCGCCGTTGGATGGACATCGGCGGGTTCAGGTTCCAGCCCTCCGACATCGCCAAGGTGGCACTGGTCGCTTTCGTTGCCCGCATGCTCGATAAAAACCGGCTGGTCCTCCACGACTTCCAAAAAGGCGTCAAACCCATCGTGGGTTACATCGCCCTCACCTGCGCATTGGTGCTGCCTGCAGACTTCTCCACTGCCGCCATGCTCGCCTTGGTTTGCTTCCTGATGATGGTCATCGCCGGAGTCACTTGGAAACCCTTGCTCATCACCATGGGATTGGGTGCAGGAGCAGGCGTCGGCGTGATGGCACTGTCAGCCGTGGCCCCGGGCCTCTTTCCGCGTATGGGAACCTGGATTGCCCGTGCCACAGGGTTTCTGGGAGGCGAAGGGGGCTCCGACTCAAGCCAGATCGACTACGCGCTTCAAGCGATTCATCAAGGTGGCCTTTTGCCCGCTGGGCCCGGGTCCGGGTTGAGTAGAAATGCCATGCCGGTGGCCTATTCCGACATGATTTATGCCTTCATCATAGAAGAGTGGGGGGCGCTGCTCGGCGGGCTTGGATTGATCCTCCTCTACCTGATCCTGTTCTCTCGTGCCATCCGAATCGGCACCCGTTGCCCGCGAAATTTCGGCGGACTGCTCTCCATCGGACTTGGACTCATGCTGGCCTTGCAGGCTTTGGTGAACATGGGAGTTGCCGTTCGATTGCTGCCCATGACCGGACAGCCCCTGCCCTTGGTCTCCATGGGGGGCACCTCGATCATATTTACTTGCGCTGCCATCGGAATGATCCTCTCCGTGAGCCGCAGTCTCACCGATCCCGAAGCGGCCAAACCCCTCGAACCAAGAGGCGGTCGTCACACCCGCCCCATCCCCGTATCCACCTCCTGAACCATGGCGAAGCGACCCTTGCGCATCTTGATTTCCGGAGGGGGAACAGGTGGACACATCCACCCGGCCATTGCCATTGCCGAGGCATTGCAGAAGCGCCATCCCGATGCCGTCATCGAATTTGTGGGAGCACGGGGAAGGATGGAAATGGAACGCATTCCCAAAGCAGGCTATACCATAACGGGTCTTCCGATTACCGGATTTGACCGGCGTCTGAGCATGCGGAATTTCGCCTTCCCTTTCCGTCTGATCCGATCCCTCATCCTCGCCCGCTCCATCGTGCGTCGATTCCAACCCGATGTAACCATTGGCGTAGGTGGGTTTGCCAGCGGACCCACCCTGTGGGCCGCCTCGCGCGCGGGCATCCCCACCCTGATCCAGGAGCAAAACGGATTTCCGGGGGTGACCAACCGCCTTCTCGCCCAGCGGGTGGACCGCGTATGTGCGGGATTTCCCGGACTCGACCGTTGGTTTCCAGCAGACCGCATTTGCGAGACAGGCAATCCCTTGAGGGAGAGCATTGTCCAACGTCTTGGCAGCAGCGTTCAGAAAAGGAACGGGGTCACGGCCGCTCGGAAGCACTTTGGCCTGAAGGAGGACCGACCGGTTTTGTTGGTCCTCGGCGGCAGCCTGGGTGCAGCCTCCATGAATGCCGCCGTGCGCTCCCTGGTCCAATCGGGGCCCCTTGCCAAGAAGGGGTTCCAAGTTCTTTGGCAATGCGGAGGACGCTACGAATCAGACCAGTCCCAATGGGCAGAAGAACATGGCGATCCCAACCTCGTCGTCCGCGGTTTCATTGACAGAATGGACCTCGCATACGATGCTGCCTCCATCATCGCCAGCCGGGCCGGCGCCATGTCCATTGCGGAATTGGCATTGGTCGGCAAACCCACCCTTCTCGTGCCCTCGCCCCATGTGGCCGAAGACCACCAAACCAAAAATGCGCGCTCAGTGGTGGACCGCGACGGGGCCGTTCTGCTGCCCGACCACAAGGTGGAGCGCGACTTGGGCAAAGAAGTTCGAAACCTGCTGAACGATGCAGAGCGATGCACTTCCATGTCTGCAGCGCTCAAGGCATCGGCAAGGCCCACAGCGGCTGACGCAGTGGCTGAAGAGGTCCTGAAGCTGGTCCACCCATGACGGAATGCGTGTACTTCATGGGCATCGGAGGCATCGGAATGAGTGCCCTCGCCCGTTGGTTCCAAGCGGAAGGAACTACCGTTGCAGGGTACGATCGCACAAAATCACCCCTTACCTCAGCATTGGAAGGGGAGGGCATGACCATCGACTACACTGGAGATCCTGAAGCCCTTCCCCCCACCCTCAAGGAAGACCTGGCACACCGGCGAACCGACCGATGGACGGTGGTATGGACCCCGGCCATCCCGGCGGATTTCCCCTTGTTGGTTGCTTTGCAGGAAGCGGGATTCACCCTGCACAAAAGAGCGGCCATTCTCGGCAAGATCTCCAAAGGCAGGCCCCTGCTCGCAGTAGCCGGGACACATGGAAAAACCACCACCAGTACCCTCCTCGCCCATTTGCTGACCCATGCAGGCTGCGAAGTGGACGCCTTTCTCGGGGGGATTGCATTGGGGGCTTCGAGCAACCTCATCGCCACCCCCGTGAAGGGAGGAAAACGCTGGATGGTGGCGGAAGCCGATGAGTTTGATCGGAGTTTCCTGCATTTGCACCCCCATCACGCCGTCATCACGTCCGTAGACCCCGATCACCTGGACATATACGGCTCCCACGATCGCATGCTCGACGCTTTCCTTGCATTCGCCAGCCAGGTAAGTACCGACGGCCTTCTTGTGCACGCCAACATTCTCTCCGCTTGGCAAACAGGGAGCCCCCTCTCTGATATTGGCCATAGCGTCTATGGCGCCTTGCAACCCGGAGAAACGCCCGATCAACGGGGCTGGGATGCAGGGTATTCCGAAGTATCCGACCAGGAAGGATCCGCTGGCTTCACCCTCCATTTGCCCGGATGTACACCTATGCGCATCCACTGGAATATGCCCGGAGAAAACAACGCGGCGAACGCCACGGCTGCAGCCTTCCTCGCTGGCCGTGCTGGAGTCTCCACAGACCACATTGTCACCGGACTTGCCTCTTTCTCAGGAATAGCCCGGAGGTTCGAAATCAAGCACAGGACAGAACACAGGGTTCTGGTCGATGACTACGCACACCACCCCACCGAGATTGCGGGGACCATAGCAGCAGCCCGACTTGCTTTTCCGGGAAAAAAGATCACCGGCGTCTTCCAGCCTCACCTGTTTTCCCGCACCCGAGACTTCCTCGTTGAATTCGCTCACGCCCTGGATGCACTGGACGAATGCATCCTCCTGCCCATCTATCCAGCCCGGGAAAAACCCATCCCTGGAGTGGATGCACAGCGCATTGGTGAAAAGATCACCGGGTGCGAGGTGAAATGCCCTGCGGAAAACCGCTTTTTGGATGTTCTCAAAGAACTCGACCCAGAGATACTGCTCTTCATGGGCGCAGGGGACCTGGATCGTTGGATTGGTCCCGCTTGGGAGACATTGGAACAGAGCCATACACCACCGCAAAAAAACGTCCCGTGAGCAACGGCAACTCCTCAGAAACAGACGCCAACCGCTCCCCGAAAGGGGGCAGGAAGCGGATGTTATGGACCCTGTTTCTCATCCTCCCGGCCACATTCATCTTCACGGCCGCCCATCGGTCGGCTGACGCTGTTCCCTGTCGCGCACTGGAAATCGAAGTGGACCAGATGGACGGCATGTACTTCGTAGATGCCCCGACCCTTCACTCGTTGGTCACCGAGCGGTTTGAGCTGATGGATCGCCCCATGTCCTCCCTTCCCCTTTCGGACATCCACGCCACACTCATGAACCAGCACGGGGTTGCCGATTGCCAAATCGAGCCGCGACTGGGGGGGACGTTGCGCATTCAAATCCGTCAACAGCGCCCCATCGCTCGGATTTGGCTCCCTGACACCGCCGTCTACCTCGACGAACAAGGTGCCACCATGCCGCTCTCTTCGAAGTACACAGCGGATGTCGCCATCGTGCACGCACCGGACCTCCACTTTGCCAAGACCGTCATTCCCTTGCTTCAGAAAATGGATGCCTCCCCCTTCTGGAACCGATTCATCGACCAGATTGAAGTCGACACCGACGGTCTCATCACCTTTCGTCCCCGCATCGGTGATGTGGTAATCGAACTCGGGTCATCCTCTTCGCTGGCACAAGACCTCGACAAGCAGTTGAACCAACTCCGAACCTTCTACACGGAACTCATTCGAAGAGGTGACCTCCGGCAATACCGCAGCATCCGGCTGCAGTACGATGGCCAGGTTGTCGCCGCCCGTTGAATCCTTCTTCTCAGCAGCCCCCTTTCACCATGGACAATCCCAACACCCACCAGGACATCGTAGTCGGACTCGATATCGGGACCACCAAAATTGCCTGCATCGTCGGCCAGAAAAACGCCCACGGCAAGCTCGAAATCATCGGATACGGCAAGAGTGAATCCATCGGGGTGACCCGCGGCGTGGTCGCCAACATCGAACACACCGTTCAATCCATACGCACCGCCGTGGAAGCCGCTGAGAAATCTGCCAACGTGAAAATCGAGGTGGTCAACGTCGGCATCGCAGGCCAGCACATCAAGAGCCTTCAGCATCGAGGCCAAATCATCCGAACCGATACGGATGAAGAAATCACACGGGCGGATGTGCAGCAGCTGATTG
>JAURDB010000068.1 GCA_030828175.1 Flavobacteriales bacterium | reverse complement strand
CTCGGAGGCGAGGTCCGTCTGCAATTGGCCGATCGCACCAGCGTTCGTGCTGATGCCTGAAGCGTTCGTTGCAATCTCACCGGCATTGGTGCTGATGTCCGAAGCGTTCGTGGAAATCGCACCGGCGTTCGTGCTGATGCCCGAAGCGTTCGTTGAAATCGCACCGGCATTCGTGCTGATGCCCGATTCGTTCGTGGCAATGGCCCCCGTGTTGGTGGCAATCAGTCCAGCGAGGTTGGTCAGGTCGGTCGCCAAACCAGCATCACCCGATGCACGGTCGGCAATCTCCTGTGCCAGGACCACAGCAAGGCTGTCTGCCGTTCCTTCGGGCGCATTGGCTGCGAACAACGCAACCGGGACAGCCGTAACGGCCATCATACCGAAGGAGGCGAAACCGCCACCACTGTTTACCTCCACTTGGAAGGAATAACCACCGGCGGACCAATCGATGGCCGCCAGGTCACCCGCACCGGCAACACTGCCTATGGTGAGGTTGATCAGGCCGAACTCATCCGTGAGGATTCCGGCATGGGTCTCCGTCCAAACCGCTGAAGAAGCGGCATCTAGGAGAGTAAAGCGAACGTCCAGGGTGGCATTCTCAAGGGCGTCACCTCCCGCATCGCGGGCGACGGCCTGGTATGCAATCCCGTAGTTTTGCTGGGCTTGGAGGCCAATTGTGGCTGCCAGCATGAACGCGGACAGAAGGATTGAGCGAATCAGTTTCATCTCGGTTAAGATTTCTCGAAGTATGAAGATAGGAATAAATTTCGATAAACACCTAATTTCTGTCGTTCAATCTAAAAATTATTCTCCTCTAAGTGTTGTAATCCTCGAAAAATGCCCGAAACACACCTTATATATAACGTGACAGTGTCTGTCGATAAAGAAGCGCAATCCAGCTGGATATCATGGATGCTTGACGAACATTTAAGAGAAATGCTGGGTACTGGCTGCTTCTTGGGGTTTACGTTCTCCGAACTCCACACGGACACAGACATGGGCCCTACCTACACCGTGCAATACGAGCTCGCAAGCCGTTCTGATTTTGAACGCTATGAAAAGCAGTTCGCTCCTGGAATGCGAGAAAAGGGCACTTCCCGCTTTGGCACCAAAGCACTGGCCTTCCGAACCACCATGTCCATCATCGCCAAAGGCCAACTTCGCGACCAATGAAAAAAAACGCCGACCACCGGGATCAAGGCGTGCGCGCGAAGAAACACCTGGGACAACACTTCCTGAAAGACCCTTCGGTCTCTGCCCGCATCGCCGGTTTATTGGCCGAATCCCAAGACCTGGATATCCTGGAGGTTGGTCCCGGCACCGGGGCCCTCACCCAACCCTTGATACAAAGGTTCGGAAACCGAGTTCACGTAGTGGAAATCGACCCGGAATCGGTGACATTCCTCCAAAACGCAGATTGGTTGGCATCCGAGCGCGTGCATACGGCAGATCTGCTGCGCAGCACCCCCAATGATTTGGGACTTTCAGGAGCCTTTGCAGTGGCCGGAAACTTTCCTTACAACATCAGCAGTCAAATCCTCTTCAAAGTCCTGGAATGGCGAGACCGCGTACCCGAGTGCGTCGGCATGTTCCAAAAGGAGGTGGCAGACCGCGTCTGCGCTGCACATGGCTCCAAGACTTATGGGATTCTCTCGGTCCTGTTGCAGACCTACTACACCTGCGAATACAGCTTTACAGTCGGCCCTGATGCTTTCATCCCCCCACCGAAAGTCCAATCCGGCGTCATCCGGCTCGTTCGCAAGCGAGAAAAGGACCCAGAAGGAGTCGAATACGAGACACTGCGTCACCTTGTAAAAGCGGCATTCGGCCTGCGCAGGAAAACCCTTCGCAACGCACTCCGAGCGGGTGGATACGACCCCCTCACCATTCCCGACGAATGGCTTGGACAAAGAGCCGAACAACTGTCGCCTGCTGATTTCGTCAGCTTGGCCCGAAACGTGAAACGCATCACCTGATCCACGAAAGGCTCTCAGTCAGCGCCTTCCTACGCTTAACGAAGACAAGGTTTCAAGGCCTGAGTGGGCCCTCTGGGGATATAAGGCGTATCTTGCAGTGAAGCTCTCTGCAATGATCGGAGCGAACACGCTACAAGAATTTGTTGTGGCGCGCCAGGCTGAGTTTGCCGGTGCCACAGGTGACCTATCTCGGTTGCTGACCGATATCGGTACAGCCGCCAAAATGGTCAACCGACACATCAACCGTGCCGGGTTGTCGGGCATATTGGGTGCCCATCAATCGAATGGCAACGGTTCCACCAACGTACAGGGCGAGGCCCAACAGAAGCTGGATGTCTACGCCGATGACACCTTCACGCGCGTATTGCAGTCTTGTCTCAAGGTGGGTGGGATCGTTTCGGAAGAACAACCCGGCATCATCCACGTCGACCACTCAAAACGAGGAGAAGGAAGGGGATATGGCAAATACGTCGTGTGCATTGATCCCCTGGACGGCTCGTCAAACATCGACGTCAACATCAGCGTGGGCACCATCTTCGGTATCCACCGCCGCCGTTCTCCATTGACAGGACCCGCCACTGCCGAGGATTTCCTGCAACCCGCCAAGGACCTGGTCGCTGCAGGCTATGTCCTCTACGGCAGTTCCACCATGCTGGTCTACTCCACGGGGTGCGGCGTGCATGGGTTCACTTACGACCCTTCCATCGGTGAGTTTTTTCTGTCCCACCCGGACATGAAGTTTCCTGAGAAAATCAAAGTGTACAGCATCAATGACGCATACATCAACCGCGCCATACCAGGAGTCAAGGACTACATCAAGTCCTGCAGGTCAGAGGGGCTGACCGCCCGATATACAGGTGCCCTGGTAGCGGATTTTCACCGCAACCTCATCCAAGGAGGAGTCTACATGTATCCTGGAACCGTTGCCAAACCCGGGGGCAAACTCCGCATGCTATACGAGGCCCAGCCACTCGCTTTCCTTGCCGACCAAGCAGGTGGCGTCACGCGCTGCCATCACCATGACCTCTTGCACGTCCAACCCACGGAACTGCATCAGCGAACCCCTCTTTTCACCGGTCATGCCGGTGCCATGGCCCGGCTTCAAGACGCCATTGAGCAAGCCGCGGTTCGACAACCCATGTGAACAACCACGCGGTAGGATTCATCTTCATGTCGTAGGCTTGCACCGCAAACCTGCAACATGACCTTGCGTCTTTTCCCCGCTCTCTCCCTGGTTCTATTGACTCCGAGTTTATTGTCAGGCCAAGACACCCTGCAAATTCCGGAAGCCGTTGTGCAAACCGGATTCTCGGAAAACTCCATGACAGCACCGCGCAACCTCCAAACCTTGGAGGCGGAAATGCTCCATGGCGCCAGCCAACCCGCACTGGATGGAATACTCGAATCCGTTCCGGGAATCGACGCGCGACAACGCGGCGTTTTCGGTGCACAAACAGACTTGAGCCTTCGGGGCGGCACCTTCGAGCAGGTGGCCCTTTGGGTGGATGGGATGCGCTGGAGCGCCCCGCATACTGGACATCACCTGCTCAACCTTCCCATTGACCCCGAAGACGTCACCCGGTTGCGCGTGGTGCGCGGAGGGAGTGGGTCTCTCGGCAGCGGCGGAATGACCGGGGGCATTATCATCGATGCGGGCCCTGCCGATACCAATGGTATTGAGGCTTCCATTGAATCCGGGTCTTTCGGATGGACGCGGGCCCGGCTCCGCGCAGATTGGGGCAAAAAGTCCGTGCGCCACCGAATCAGCGTAAGCCGGGCCACCACACAGGGATTCAGGGAAAACACCGACCTCCTCATGCACAGATTGCGGTATGCCGGACGCGTCACCAACGACTGGGGAACCTGGAACTTTCGCTTGGGCCGGCTGGGGTCCGCCTTCGGGGCACAAGACTTCTACACGGCCAACTTCCCCCAACAATACGAGGAGGTGGGACTCTGGCAAGGACAGTTGACTTGGGCAAAAACGCGGGGAAGCTGGCTTTTGAACGCCGGACTGCAGTTCCGCCATCACAAGGACCGGTTCGAACTGTTTCGAGAAGGTGACGGGTTTTATACTCCAGACTCCGCTGGTGTGCTCGTATCGGCAACCGGAGCAGTGCCAAGCTGGTATCAAGGTGCCAATCAACACCGATCCACCACCCAGGGGTTTCGATTCAGCTCCCGCCGCCCGAGCAATTGGGGCGAGACACTGCTGTCGGTGGACCTCCGTAGGGAAGGCGTGGTGAGCAACCGCTTGGGCACAACCGAATGGGGGCTGGAAAACGACAGCACATACATCCTTGGAGACCGCCGTTCACATCTTGAATTGACCGCTGGACAACGATTGGTAAAGGGCCGCGTGACGGCCAGCGCCCTTGCCAACTGGACCCTCAACTCCGCAGCAGGTGCGCCGAGGTTTACCCCGGAGGCTTCATTGGCGTGGCGCCTTGACAGCGACGGGCTTGCCGTCGCCTTTGCTTCAGCACGCCGGTCCGTGCGCATGCCTTCTTACACCGATTTGTACTACACCGTGGGCGGTGCCCAAGGCAGCATCGACTTGCTCCCTGAGGAAGCCGACCACATCGAGTTTGGCTATCGCATCACCGCTGATCTAAGCGAAGGGCATCGCCTGGTCGTATCCCAGCACCTTTTCCATCGGTGGGGCCGGAACCTCATCGACTGGGTTCGATTCAACGGGTCGTCCATGACCGAAGCCACCAACCTCCGCGCCGTGCATTTCACGGGGCAGGAATTCACCCTGTCTGCGCGCGCCAAGTCTCCTGAGGAGCAACTGCGCCATTTCACACTGGGTCTTTCCCTCATCGATGCAGACGAAACCAGCGAAGGGTTCGAAAGCAACTACGTTCTGGATGTATTGGGCACCAAATTGGACGCCATTCTTGGCCTGCGTCTCTCCGATGAATTCCTGCTCGACATGCGGTCAAGCCTGCAAGACCGCAAGGGTGGCTATTATGACCCCGTTGCAGGCCGAGAAGTTGAATTCGACCCTGTGCACCTCATGGGACTGGCATTGCATTGGTCTTCAGAGTTGGCGCCTTTGGACTTCCACATCCGCATCGACAATCTGCTGGACGCCCAGTACGTGGACATTGGCAATGTGGACCAACCTGGGCGGTGGGTCCGTGGGGGATTTACCTGGTCCTTGAACCAGTAAAACCCTCAGTCGAGTGGCAAATCCCCGCCCGCCATCTCTGAGGTGGGCTTCACAGGAACCGGAGTGCCACTCAAACGGCGCAGGATGGCCATCGCGGATTCCAAGTTCTCCACGGGCTCCACACGAAGACGCAGCGCGTTGTTGCGTTGGTACATCTGGACACCCTTGACGTTGGCTTGCATGTAATCCAGCACCCGCTGGAACCGCACCCCCTTGTAATAGTCGCTGCCCTCCTCGTCGTGAAAAACGCCGATGAGCTTGCCTCCTTTGAGAACCAGCTTGCCAAAGCCCACCACTTGGGCCATCCAGCGCAAACGAATCGTCTCCAGCAGGTCCACTGCTTCCTGGGGCAACGGGCCAAAACGGTCGAGCAACCTTGCTTCATAGGACTGCAAACCTTCCTCATCCGCCATTTCATCCAACTCCCGATACAGGGCAATCCGCTCGGCGATGTCAGAAATGTAATGGTCCGGCAGCATCAAGGCGAGGTCCGTCTCCAGCACCGTTTCCTCCACATAATGCTCCCTGGAATCGGCCTCCTCCTTGGCCAGTTCAGCAAACTCTTCGTCCTTCAGCTCTCGAATGGCCTCCGTCAAGATCTTCTGGTACATCTCGAAACCTATGTCCGTGATGAAGCCACTTTGTTCGCCTCCGAGAAGATTGCCCGCCCCACGGATGTCGAGGTCACGCATGGCGATGTTCATGCCACTGCCCAATTCACTGAACTGCTCCATCGCCTGAAGACGCTTGCGCGATTCTGTAGGCAAAGCATGCAAAGGAGGAGCCAGGAGGTAGCAGAATGCCCGCTTGTTCGAGCGGCCCACACGTCCCCGCAACTGGTGCAGGTCGCTGAGGCCAAAGGTGTGCGCCTCATTGATCAAGATGGTGTTCGCATTGGAAATGTCAATCCCACTTTCAATGATTGTGGTCGCTACCAGCACATCATAGGCACCATCGATGAAGTCGGACATCACCCGTTCCAGCTGCTCACCGTCCATTTGGCCATGTCCGATGCCCACGCGCGCATCCGGAACCAATCGGTTGATCATGCCGGCTACCTCTCGGATGTTGCCCACACGGTTGTGCACGAAGTAAGCCTGCCCACCCCGGGAAATCTCATAAGCCAAGGCGTCCCGAATGAGTTCCTCATTGAAGGAACCGATTTGGGTCTCCACCGGATACCGGTTGGGCGGGGGCGTATTGATGATGCTGAGGTCCCGGGCGCCCATGAGCGAAAACTGAAGCGTCCTTGGTATGGGAGTGGCCGTCAGTGTCAGGCTGTCCACCGTTGCCCGCAACGTCTTGAGCTTGTCCTTGACCGCCACACCGAACTTTTGCTCCTCGTCAATGATGAGCAGGCCGAGATCCTTCCACTTGATGCGCTTGCCCACAATGGCGTGCGTACCAATCAGGATGTCAATTTCGCCCGCCTCGAGCGCCTTGACGGTTTCCGTCATTTTCTTGCCCGTCTTGAAGCGGTTCACATAGTCCACCTTGACTGGGAAGTCCTTGAGTCGGCGCGAAAAGCTTCGAAAATGCTGCATCGACAAAATGGTGGTCGGTACGAGGACCGCCACCTGCTTGCCATCCGTCGCCGCTTTAAAAGCCGCCCGGATGGCAATCTCCGTTTTTCCGAAGCCCACGTCGCCACACACCAGGCGGTCCATGGGCATTTCCTTTTCCATGTCCTCCTTGACCGCCTCCGTCGCGGTCAGCTGATCAGGCGTATCCTGGTACATGAAACTCGCCTCCAACTCCGTCTGCAGATACGTATCCGGGGTGTAGGCAAATCCTTTGCTGGCGCGGCGCTTCGCATACAGCTGCAACAGATCAAATGCAATTTCCTTGACCCGCTTCTTGGTCTTGCTCTTCGTTGTCGCCCAGGCAGAAGAGCCCAGTTTGTGCACCTTGGGTGCCATGCCCTCCTTGCCCGTGAACTTGGAGATGCGGTGCAACGAGTGCACACTCACATAAAGGATGTCGCCCCCCTTGTATTTCAGACGAATGGCCTCCTGCTCCTTGCCCCCGACATCCACCTTCTGCAAACCACTGAATTCCCCAATGCCGTGGTCGATGTGCACCACGAAGTCGCCCGGCTCGAGGCTCATGAGTTCCTTGATGGTCAGGGCCTGCTTGTTCTTCTTGAAGCCGTCCTTGAGCCGAAAACGGTGGTAGCGCTCGAAAATCTGGTGGTCCGTGTAGACCGCGAGCTTCAAGCCCACGTCCACGAACCCCTCACTGAGTTCCGCCGGTATCGGCTGGTACTTGACATCGTCCCCCCGATCGGCGAAAATGTCATGCAATCGCTCCAACTGCGTGCCCTGCCCCGCCACCACGAATGTGGCATAACCGTCCTCGTGCCGATGCTTCAAATGCTCGGCCAGGAGGTCAAAGTTCTTGTTGAATCCAGGCTGATCCTTCTGCCCGAAATCCACGGTAACCCGATCGGTGAAGGAGGGACCCCCTCCGAACTCCACAACGCGCATCGCATCCAAACCGCGTTCAAAACGAAGGCCTGTCGTGTAGAGCTCCCCCGGACGGAGAACTTCGGTCTGGCCGGTCCGGCGATCGTAAAAAGCCTGGGCCTTCTCCACCTCTTTGTCGAGTTGATCCAACACACCCCGCACATCCCAAGCCCAAACAGTGCAATCCTCACCGAGAAAATCGAGAAAAGATTCTCGTTCCTCCTTGACCAATTGATCGCCTACATCCGGGACGATTACGGCACGGTCCATCTTGCCTACACTCAGCTGATCGGAAGGATCGAATTTCCGGATGCCATCCACCTCATCGCCAAACAACTCGATGCGATATGGGTGGTCAAACGCAAAGCTGAATATGTCGACGATCCCACCGCGGATGGCATATTGACCCGGTTCGTAGACATATTCGACCTTCTCGAATCCATAGTCGATCAGGATGTCGTCGAGAAAGTCCTGGCTGATCCGATCGCCCCGGTGTATGGTGTAGGTGTTGCGCTTCAGCTCTTTCCGTGTGGTTACCTGCTCAGCCACCGCCTCGGGAAAACTCACAATGCACACCTTGCCACGGAGAGCGCTGAGTTTGCTCATCACCTCCGCCCGCATTGCCACATTGGCATTGTCCGTACCCTCCTCCTGATAGGGAATGCGCGCACTTCTCGGATAGAACAATACTTGATGCCCTTCCTCGCCAAGCAAGTTCTCCAAGTCGTTCATGAAATAGGCGGCCCGCTCCTTGTCCTCCAACAAAAACAGGTGGTCACCTCCTTTTCTGCGGATCATTTGGGCTGCCAAAAAAGCCCGTGCCGAACCCAAAAGACCACGCACCTCCACCTTGGCAGCTTTCAGCCCCAAAGCATCTGACACACTTCCCGTCCGGGCGTCGTGGTCGTAAAATCCAAGGAGATCCTGCAGGGTCATGGCGTGCGGCGCGAAGATAGCCTCCTCCGAATCCGATGGGGGACACGGGGCATGGGGACCCTGACTTTCCTTCAGGAGAAACCCAGCTTGTCGACCTTTGTCCCATGGACGCATGGCCGATTCACACCTTCACATGCTGGGATGACTTCTTGGACGGACAGGTACTGCTGATCGACAAACCCCGCGAATGGACCTCCTTCGATGTGGTCAATAAAGTCCGTTACGCCATCCGGAAAGGAGGAGGATTCCGCAAAATCAAAGTAGGCCATGCCGGCACACTGGACCCATTGGCTACCGGCGTTTTGGTGATCTGCACCGGCCGGATGACCAAACAGATCCAAGTACTCACCGCAGACGACAAAACCTACGACGGGCAAATGACACTCGGCGCTGTCACCGACAGTCACGACCTCGAAACCGAAGTCAAACCATCCGGCGACCCCTCCGGAATCGGCATGGCCGAGCTGCATGAGGCCACCCGCAACCTCACAGGAGAACTTGCACAGATGCCCCCGATGTTCAGTGCGAAAAAAGTAGACGGACAAAAAGCCTACGTCGCTGCGCGCAAAGGCAAGGAAATCGCACTTCGCAAAGCAGAAGTGACGGTACACCGCTTTGATATTACCTCTTGGGAAACACCGGTGATGGGGTTCAACATTCATTGTACAAAGGGGACATACATCAGGGCATTGGCACGAGACCTCGGTGAAGCCGCCGGATGCGGCGCTTACCTATCGGAGCTGAGACGCACGGCCAGCGGCACTTTCAAGCTCTCCGACTGCATGTCACTCGAGGCCCTGTTGGCAAGGTTCGAGACCCTGCCTGCCCCCGCGCCCGAGGCGAATTGAGCCTCCTTTAAAGCACGTTCCCGGAGCGGCTTGAACTCCGTCGGGGCATTGCCTAACTTCGCCCGCCCCTGAAAGACCCCATGAGATGAGCGTAGAGCGGATGAAACTCAGCCAATTCAAGTTCGATGTCCCCAGTGATCTCGTTGCGCAATACCCGCTCGACAATCGGGACGAAAGCCGCATGATGGTTGTAAACCGGGAAACCGGCGAAATCGAGCACAAGCAGTTCCGTGACTTGATTGACTACTTCGATGAAGGCGATGTGATGGTCATGAACGACACCCGCGTTTTCCCAGCCCGCATGTACGGCAACAAGGAAAAAACGGGAGCGGTCATTGAGGTTTTCCTCCTCCGCGAATTGAACCGGGAAAGCCTCCTTTGGGATGTCCTCGTGGACCCCGCCCGGAAAATCCGAATCGGAAACAAACTTTATTTCGGCGAGGAAGATGAATTGGTCGCAGAAGTCATCGACAATACGACCAGCAGAGGGCGCACGTTGCGGTTCCTTTTCGACGGTACCCACGAGGAATTCCGGGAGAAGATCTTCTCCTTGGGCGAGACGCCGCTACCCAAATACATCGATCGTCCGGTCGAACCGGAGGATGCAGAGCGGTTCCAGACCATCTATGCCACCAAAGAGGGAGCCGTGGCGGTCCCCACGGCTGGCTTGCACATGAGCAAGCAGCTGATGAAGCGTTTCGAAATCAAAGGCATCGATACCGCTTTCCTGACCCTTCACATCGGTTTGGGCACCTTCCGCGAAGTCGAAGTGGAAGACCTGACCAAGCACAAGGTCGACAGCGAACAGTTGATCATCCCCGAGGACTGCGTCAATGTGGTAAACCGAAGCATTGAAAGGGGTGGTAAAGTCGTGGCCGTGGGTACTTCCGTGATCCGTGCCATGGAGTCCACCCACAGTACCTACCGTCAGCTCAAGACATATGACGGATGGACTTCGCGCTTCATTTTTCCTCCCTACAAGTTCAAGTTGGCCGATGCCCTCATCACCAACTTCCATACGCCGCAGTCCACCCTGCTCATGCTAACCGCAGCCTTTGGTGGATATGACCTCATCATGGAGGCCTACCAGACTGCCATCAAGGAAAAATACCGGATGCATGCCTATGGCGATGCACTCTTGGTCATCTGATTTCCGCCCCCAAAACGAACGGAAAGAAAAAACGCCGCTCCTTCATGGGAGCGGCGTTTTTCTTTTCTCTGCCTGAAAAACAGGAGAGGCGATTCGTTCAGCTCACACGCTTGATGGAACAGCCCACGGCTTTGGTGATTTCCGGCTTGATTTTCTTGCCATCCACCATGCGCGAAATCGCATCCTCCACATACCGCTCTTTCACTTCTGAAGCTGCGTTTACATTGTCATCGATCGCACCCCGGTACACCAGCTGCATGTCTGAGTTCAACAGGTAAACGTGGGGCGTGGTACGGGCTCCAAACGCGTCGGCCAATTTGTGGTCGGCGTCCACCACGTAGGGCATGGCGTAGCCGGCCTCCACCGCGTGCAACTTCATCTCTTCAAGGCTGTCATCTCCTTTGCGCTTGGCTTCATTCGAATTCACGAGAACGGTCGCCACGTCCTTGCTCCGGGCAAACGAAGCCAAAGGGTTGTAACGGCCTTCCCAACCGTCACTCTTGCCTTCACGGCCGACTACAAAAGGGCAAGTGTTGCAGCTGAAAATGACGAGAATGCCATTTTCTCCAGCCATGTCAACGAGGCTCCACTCCTGGCCATCGATGTTCATCATGACCAAATCGGTAGAGGGGGCCTTGTCGCCAATGGCGAGTTCATTGTCGCTCCAGGATTGGGCGGAAAGAGAGGTCAGCAGGCCGAAGCAGAAAGCGGCCATCATTGCGTTTCGTAGCATGGTATCGTTCTAGTTTGCAGTGAAATTAACCGTTTCGGTCTGAGGTTGTTCCCAACAAACCCCATCAAAGGGGAAGGTTGCCGTGCTTACGGCGGGGACGCCGAACCGTCTTGTTCTCGAGCATGGCGAAGCCCTTGATCAAGCGCTCCCGGGTCTTTGCCGGCTCTATGACCTCATCCACGTATCCCCTTGCCGCCGCCCGGTAGGGGTGGGCAAAGAGTGCTGCGTATTCGGCTTCCTTCTCCGCCAGCTTGGCCACCGGGTCATCCGCTGCTGCTATCTCCTTGCGGAATATGATTTCTGCCGCCCCCTTGGCGCCCATCACGGCAATCTCGGCCGTGGGCCAAGCAAAGTTGAGGTCCGCCCCGATGTGCTTGGAGTTCATCACGTCGTAGGCACCACCGTATGCCTTGCGGGTGATCACTGTGATGCGCGGCACCGTCGCCTCGCTGAAAGCGTAAAGCAGCTTGGCTCCGTTGGTGATGATCCCGTTCCACTCCTGGTCGGTGCCCGGCAAGAAGCCCGGTACGTCTTCCAGTACGAGCAAGGGCACATTGAACGCGTCGCAGGTGCGCACGAACCTTGCCGCCTTGGTCGACGCTCCGATATCCAATACCCCGGCGAGGACTGCCGGCTGGTTGGCCACAATCCCGATGGACCGCCCATCCAGACGCGCAAAACCCACGACAATGTTGGCAGCGAAATCCGGCTGAATCTCCAGGAATTCACCTCCATCCACCAACTCCTTGACCACATCCCGCATGTCATACGGCTGCTGGGCGCTTTTTGGAATGATGCCGTTCAAGGCTTCCCGGCGGGGATCTCCTCCCCCGGAGGCCACAGAAGGTGGCAGCTCCTCACAATTCTGGGGCAGGTATCCCAGCAACTCCTTGATGCGGTCTATGGCCGCCACCTCATGCGGAGCCGTCAAATGCGCCACCCCGCTCTTGCTCGCATGGGTGCGTGCGCCACCCAGTTCTTCGGCCGTCACTTCCTCGTGCGTCACCGTCTTCACCACGTTGGGCCCGGTCACGAACATGTAGCTCGTGCCCTCCGTCATGAGGATGAAGTCCGTCAATGCAGGGCTGTACACCGCACCTCCTGCGCACGGGCCGAGAATGGCGCTGATTTGTGGCACCACGCCGCTCGCCTGCACGTTC
>JAURDB010000067.1 GCA_030828175.1 Flavobacteriales bacterium | reverse complement strand
ACTCTTTTCCTCCATAGATGACATTCCCTCGACTCTCCTTCAGTTCGGTGGCCATGCTCCTTGGCCTCCTGTTCCATGCGGATCACGCACAGGCGCAATGCGAGGCCGACCACACCATTGTGATGGCCGACTACTACTTCGCCCCGGCGGAATTGACCATTGCGCCCGGCGAAACGGTGGCCTTCATCAACGTGCAGGGAGCCCACAACATCAACGGCATTACCAATACCCTCACCGGGGAGCCTTGGGGCAATCCCGTGGACTTCTTCCTCGAGGAAACCGAAGGCACGGAAGCGGGCACCTGCATGGGGGTCATACAGTTTGACGTCCCCGGCGTCTACAACTTCGACTCGAGCATCGGCTTCCAGGCCCAGCTCGGCATGGTGGGTACCATCACCGTGGACGCCTTCACCCTCAACGACATGTTGACGGATTGGACCAGTGACGAAACCTCCCCTTCGGTATGGCAGACCACATGGGCCATGCAGAGCTACCTCCCCGGAACCTTGGACGGCAACGACCCCATCACCGTCTTCATGCCCAACGACGCAGCGGTCGATGCCCTGGGCGACCTGATGAACCTCAATCAATTCGACCTGCTCGCGATGTACGACATGGCGGAAATCCTCCAATACCACATCGTACCGGGGGTCTACCTCGCCGAAGACCTGCAACCCGGCATGTCATTGCCCACCCTTCAGGGCGATAGCCTCAGCATCATCCTCGGCGCCAATGGACTGAAGGTCGATGGGGTGAACATCGTCGGGACGGACTACACTGCCTTCAACGGGGTGGTGCACATCATTGATTACGGCCTCGCCCCTGCCGGCCTGCCCAATGCCACCGTCTACCAAGTCGTCTTAGAGAGCGAGAACCACGGCGTATTTGAGCTGGCCATCAACGAAATCCTGCTCAACGATGACCTCATCGGACAACCCGTGCTCAACGACAACGAATATGCGCCGGGCCATTTCACCGTCTTCGCCCCTACCGATCAGGCCTTCATCGCCTTTGCTCAGGAGAACGGGTTTGCCAGCATGGCGGACTTCTTTGATTCACCTTATTTCGACGAGATCATCCGCCGCCACATCGTAGAAGCACCCTACGAGAGCGATCAATTCTTCAACGGGCAAAACCTGTACTCCTATGGCGGGGACAACATACAGATGAGCGTGGCGGGCGATGACATCGCCGTAGAAAACGCCCCGATTACCGTGCCTGACCTGCTGGCCTACAACGGTGTCGTTCACGTCGTCGACGAGGTCATTGATTTCGAGTTCCCGAACCCTGTGGGCACCTGCGGCACCTGGACCCTGAACATGTACGCACCGAACGGGGAAGGTTGGAGTGGCTACATGCAGGTGTTGGTCGACAATGTGCTCGTGGGCGAGCCCACCGTATTCGACGGCACCTCCAACAGTTTCGCTTTCGCTGTGAACCAAGGGTCCGTGGTGGACATGAACTACATCTCTCAGTTCAACGGGTGGCCCGGCAACTTCGAGGTCGTAGACGCCGAAGGCACGGTCCTGTTTGATTCGGATTCCCCTGCCAATTCCAGCTTCCAATATGGCTCGGCAGCGGGCGTTTACGGCCTGAAGGCGTGCGCAGACGAAGCCGAGTGCAGCCGCATCAAGGTCACGCTCTACTCCGATTTCGGCGGGTGGGACCTCGGCAGCCTCTTCGTCTATGACGGACCGGTACTCGCCGACATCATTGGCGGGTTTTGGTTCAATGGAGATGCCCTCATCGGATACGTGGACCTCGACGAAGGCAGCGATGTGAGCTTCGAAGTCGAAGGCGGTTTCTATTCCGATTACTACAGCTACATCGTAGAGGACGAGGAAGGCAATGTCCTGGTCGATCAAGTGGAGCAATATGTTCCGGCTGAAAACACCTACGGCGTGGAAGTCTGCGCCACCTCCTTCGTCGCAGAAACCAGAGCCCTCATGCCGTCACTGTATCCCAACCCCGCAAGGGAAGGGTTGGCCCTTTCGGGCATCCCACCCCACGGCGAATGGGAGCTGAATCTCACCGACACCCAAGGGCGGCCTGTCCTCTCCACCTCGGGAATCGGACCGGGCTCCATCGACTTGGCACCGCTGGCAGGTGGCGTGTATTTGGCAACGGTCATCCTCGACGGGGTGACCCTCCAAACCTCTCGGCTCGTGGTAGAATAACCCGCTTCCTGAGGGCGGAAGCGAGGCCGCTGATGTAGGCGCACAAGTGGGGCCGGCTTGGAATTCTCTTATGTTAAGCCTATATTAAGAGAACGTTAACACCAAAGCCCATGATTTCACTTTTTGACTGGATCTGGATCGAGATCATAGCCGTGACCACTACCGGAGCCGCTGCATACTGCATCGTCATGGCCCGTCAGGAGGTCCAAGAGGAACTTGAGAATCTGCGTGCGGAAGTGGATCACCAACGCAATCGCAAGAAGTTCTGGAAGGCCAAGGCCAAGGGGCACAAAGAGGCCGCGTCAGTGACGGACACCCCGCCCATCCCCATGACCACCCGTCGGCTTTCTGTGGGCGCATCGGGCGGGCGCTCCTGAACCTACGTCATCCCATGCGGGGGCCGTTTCTTTGTGGGTCATGCGCCGAATTAAAAAACTGGCGGCCATTGTGGCGGCCTTTTCCTTTCAGCCCGCAGGAGCTCAATCCTTTGTGGAGCGTGTTGATCCTCCTTTTTGGTGGGCTGACATGCCGGTGGAACAACTTCAGGTCATGGTGCACGGTGACAGCCTCGTGCGCTTCAATGTGCGTGTGGACTACCCCGGAGTGGAAGTCTCCAAAGTGACATCGGGAGACAGTCCGAATTACCGCTTCGTCTATCTCAATGTATCGCCCGATGCGCAGCCTGGTGCGCTCGAACTCGAATGGGTGGACGCCGCGACGCCACAAAAAACGGCCGGCACAACCGTCATGGAATTGCGCAGCCGGAAAAAGCGCAAAATCCAAGGGTACAGCAGCGAAGACGCCATCTGCCTCATTACGCCGGACCGATTCGCCAACGGCGATCCCGGCAATGATGCAGTCACCGGTTTGAAGGAAAGTCCGGACCGCAGCGACGACCACGGGCGACACGGCGGAGACCTGGCCGGCATCACCGCCCAACTGGACTACCTGGACAACATGGGCTTTACCGCCATTTGGCTGAACCCCCTGCTCGAGAACGACCAGCCCCAGTGGTCCTATCACGGCTACGCCACCACCGACTACTACCGCGTCGACCCCCGATTCGGCAGCAACGAGGAATACCGGGCGCTGGCCGAATCCGCTCGGGGAAAGGGGCTCAAACTGATCATGGACATGATCATGAACCACTGCGGGTCCGAGCATCCGTGGATGGACGACCTGCCCACCGTCGACTGGATCAACAACGGCGGAGAATTCACCCCCACCACCCACCGCCGCACCACCCTGCGCGACCCCTACCGGACGGAGTCCGACCTCCGCGGGTTCACCGATGGCTGGTTTGTGGAGGAGATGCCCGACCTCAACCAGCGCGAGCGGCTGCTGGCCGATTACCTCATCCAGAACACCATCTGGTGGGTGGAATACCTGGGGCTCAGTGGCATCCGCATGGACACCTACCCCTATTCCGATGCCAAGTTCATGTCGCAGTGGACCTGCGCCCTGCGCAAGGCTTACCCCGGCCTCAACATTTGCGGCGAGGAATGGAGCCTCAACCCGGCCGTACTGGCCTATTGGCAGGAGGGCAAGGACAATCCCGACGGCTACACCTCGTGCCTGCCGGGGCTGCTGGACTTCCCCCTGCACCACGCCTTCATGCAGTGCATGACAGAGGAGGAAGGCTGGCATTCCAACTGGGTCCGCCTGTATGAGATGCTGGGCAACGACTTTCTCTACCCCGATCCGTTCAACCACGTCATCTTCCCCGACAACCACGACATGAGCCGGGTCCACACCCAACTCGGCGACGACGTGCGCAAGACGAGGCTCGCCATGGCCTTCTTTGCCACCACACGGGGCATTCCGCAGTTCTATTACGGCACCGAAATCCTGATGTCCAATACCGGCGACGACAGCCACGGCAACATCCGCAGCGACTTCCCCGGCGGCTGGGCCGGCGACGCGGTCAGCGCCTTCTCGGGCGAGGGCCTCAGCCAGGAATCCATTGACTTCCAGGATTTCACGCGGCGCCTGCTCAACTGGCGCCAGACCTCAAGCGCCGTACACGGCGGCAAGCTGGTACACTACGTCCCCGAAGGCGGTTCCTACGTGTATTTCCGTTCGGACGATGCAGCGACCGTGATGGTCATCCTCCATCAGGGCGATACCGATGAAACGTTGGATTTGCAGCGCTTTGACGAGGTACTGAAGGGACGACGTTCCCTCACCGATGCCCTGACGGGGCAGTCGGTCGAGGTAGCCGGGGATTCCCTTGTGGTCCCGGCGTGGCAACCCTGGATCCTCGAAGTGAACTAAGCCGCCTGCTTTTCGCCGCTCAGAGGGCCGTCAGGCGCCGCACGGAAGTGTAACGCTGCCCTGCGGCCAGGACCTCGACTTGGTAGACGTAGGATGCCGGAGCCAATCCCAGACCGGCGAAATCCACCGCAAACCGGTGGTCTCCAGCAGGCAATTGGCCCACTTCCACCCGATGTACGCAGCGGCCTTGAACCGACCACAACGACCAGCTGACCGCTGCAGCGGCATGCAGGGTCAATGGGATTTCCGTGCGGTCCGCCACCGGATTCGGGAAGTTCTGCCCGAGGTTCATGACCTGCGCGGTCTGCCGCTCGAGGTACCCGACGCCATTGACACCCTCCCCCTCCACGGTCGCCTCGTAGAAGGAGACGTATTCGCCCGCTGCTGCATCCCACTCCAAAGTGGCAAGCTGCAGATCGTATCCATCTACAAACCCTCCATCCTGCTCGGGACTGAGCGGATCAGGGCCCGCAGGATAGACCGCAGAATTCGCTTCCACAGCCTCCACCACCGCGGCGTGCGGCCAGGTGTACTGAGACACCACGCTGTACTGCGTACTCACGAACACCTGGAAATGCATGTGCGTCACGCGGCCGGGATACCAGCCGGGCACGATGCTCACGAATTCGCATTCGCCATTGGCGTCGGTGAATTGGTAGCCACGACAGTGGGTCTGCCCTTCCAGTGCGCCGTAGCCCGAGTATCCACCGTCGCGGTCACAATGCCAGATATTGACCCGCACATTGGGCATGGGCTCACAATTGCCCGCCCCGATGATGCGGATCCGCTGGCGCATCGCCACCCCCGGCACACCTTCGCTGATGTCCTGACGGAAGAAGAAGTCGTTTTCTCCGAGGTCCAGCGGAAAAGGCCCCGCCGTCTCTGACGGAACCAGCACACAATTGCTGCGCCCCGCATCCGATGCAGGTGATTTCGAGGCGCGCGCCGCGAAGGGCAGCGCCGCCGGAAGGGCCAAAGCCCCACCGAATACTTTCAGGAAATCCGCTCTTTTCATAGCCTTGGCACTTTGCGCCAATCTACGCTTTCAAATGAGGTGCACCAATGACCGATGGGCACGGTGAAGTCCTCAATGGAAGACCATGAAACGGGTCGGCGCACGGTTGCCACAGCGGGCGACATACGTGCCCTCCGGCCAATCCGAAACGTCGAGCCGGCCCTGCTCCAATCGGCCGCGGAAACACTCCCGCCCCTGCAAATCGGTCACGACCACCTCTCCTTGAAAACCACTGTCCGGCCCTGCGGCGCCAACCGCAGGCGCATACCAACTGTTTGCCGGGTTGGGATACCCCACACCGAGCATGGTGTCGAAGTCCCCGAGGTCATCCACTGACGAAGGCAATGCGCCAAAGTGGATTTCTTGGGTGTCTTCGATGCCGGGGTCGATCATGTTCCAATAATCGCAGGAGACCGAACCTTCAAAGCCTTCCTCTGGGGCCACCAGGACGGTGAACCGCTCACCGGGGAAGATGTCGAGGCTGTCCACCGCAAAGGGTTCGGGCAACGCTCGGCCATCGCTCATGTGGCAGACCGCATGCAATTCAGGAGGAAAATGACAGCGCACGCGGCTGTACGCCATGGAACCGAGGCGCAGGGCCAAGGTGTCACCGGGGGCCGCCCACACGCGCTGGTCTTCCGCTTCGAGCTGACTGCCTTGCTTTCCATTGATCATGAACACATCCGGACGGATGTCGTGGAAGGGGAAACTGCCGACCGGGTCGAGGTTGGTCGCCACCTCGAGGTCGCTGAACAGCAACGGCACATCATCGGTATAGCTGGGCCCGCCCTCGAACAAGGTCTGGTCGGGACGCTTGACCAGGATCATGCCGTACATCCCCATCGTCAGGTGCAAGGTGGTCGTCACATGACAGTGGTAGAGAAACGTTCCCGCCTGGTCGGCGACAAAGGAGTAGACCGCCTCCCCGTTCAACGGAACCAAGAATGACGTCGCAGGGACGCCGTCATTGGCCTGGTCCACATCCAATCCGTGCAGGTGAATGGTATGGCTTTCCGGACTCGGATTGGTGAAATACAGGTCCACGGATTGCCCTTCGTTGTAGGTCAGCAAGGGACCGGGCAGGGTGATGTAGCCATCCGTCACCCAACCGTAGCCCCAGATCGGAACTGAGGAACCGTCATCCAGGAAATGGATGCCGTCCATCTCACTGAACAGCTGCGGTGGAAGCGCCTGGCCGCGGAGCCCTGATGGCAGGCAGGCCGCCAGGACAGACAGGGTCAACAGGCACAGGGAGGACCACCCTTTGCGAAGGCGCGACATGCGCACCGGGGTATGCAACATCGTCTTCATGGCTGGATGTCGAGATGGGTGATCATGCCGCCCGGGTAGAAACCTGCGTTGGTTACGGCGATGAGGTTGTGGTTGTGCACCGGGTACATGCCCGGCTGGAAGGCGTCGAGACGCACCACGGTGACCTCTCCCTGAAGGAAGGGCACCGTATCCTTGATCCAACCCACCCGCTCAGGGTGCTTCGAAGCCTGCAGTACTTCCACGTGAAAGCCGTGGAAATGGAGGACATGGTCCATGCTGCCCTGGTTCGCAATGGTGATGTAGCAGGAAGTCCCCACACCGATTTGCACGTAACCGTATGGGTCGTTCATCGTGTTGGGAAAGGTGCGGTCGTTCACCGTGAACTGACGGGGCACATAGGGCGCCCCCTCCTCCACGGTGCCTCCCTCGGCGACCGATGCGAGGCGAGCCGGTTCCCAATCGCCCAGATTCCAATGGAAATGCGGCAAATCGTCGTTGCCCACCATGATGATTCCAGCGCCGCCCAGGACCTTGCCCCGTTCGGAGTCCAATCCATAACAGTAGCTGCCCGCGGACAGGGACGGCAAGGTCAACTCGGTCGCCGTTCCTGCTACCAATGCAACGGGTTCCCACCCTTCGACATTCAGGGCAAAGGCATGGTCCACCGTATCTCCATTGTGGACGACCAGGCTTTGCGGCACATCTGCCGCCATGTGGAAAGAATAGTTGAGCGAATCCCAAGTCGCTCCCTCACAGAATCGGAGCGCGGGCATGGAGTCTCCGCCGAGCACGGCCTCATTCAACTGCAGCCAGAGTGTGTCTGGCACGTCCTGTGCATGGAAGGCACCCATGGACAGTCCTCCAAAGACCGCATAAAGGCCAAGCAAGGCCCCTCGTTTGAACATCATACCTGCAATGTACCTCAATGCCTTGTGCCAAGTCCGTTCGGGTACCCAAACGCACCTTCACGGGCGCCGTGTTACAAGGGCTTACTTTGCGGCCCACGATTCGCGCCATGAAAAATGTCCTCAAAGCGCTTGGCCTCTTGTTGGTCCTGCTCGTCGTTTACGTGATCTGGTTTGTCCAGACCAGCGGCACCGACTACGGTTTCACCCTTGCATCCGACGCTGTTTCCGCCCCGGTGGAGATCATCTTTGACGACATGGCCGTGCCCCACATCTATGCGGAGACGGAGAACGACGCCATGTATGCGCTGGGCTATGTGCACGCCTCGGAGCGCCTCTGGCAGATGGACCTGTTGCGGCGCGCCGGAGCCGGCGAACTCTCCGCGCTGCTCGGCCCGGACATGATCGAAAACGACCGGTACCTGAGAACCTTGGGCATGCGGGAGGCGGCAGACAAGGTCACCGAATCCTTCAACCAAAGTGCACCGGTTCGCATACAGGAGGCGATGGCCGCTTACATCAGCGGTGTCAACCGCTTCATTGCCGAGGGTGACGCCCCGCTGGAGTACCTGCTTCTGGGAAGTGATCCCGAGCCTTTCAACACGCATGACGTCTACTGCGCCACGGGATTCATGTCCTACAGCTTTGCCATCCACCTCAAGACCGAGCCCATTCTCGACTGGATGAAGGCCAACCTGGGGGACGCCTGCATGGCCGACCTCGCACTGGGCCCTGACGGATTCACCCGCATACCGGTTTACGGCAGCGCGCTCGACAGCACCGATTTCCAGGCCGATACAGCCACGGCATTCAACCGGTTTGGAGCCGATGGAAACGCGGAAAAGCCCCGTGACATTTCGGGCATTTCAACCTTGGTCCACCGCCTGGACGCCCTGCGCCCGGTGCCCCAATGGCTGGGTTCCAACGCTTGGGTCATCGGTGAAGACCGAACAGCCAGCGGAAAGGTCATCTTCTGCAACGACGCGCACATGGCCTACGCCCAACCCTCCGTCTGGTATGAGGCCCATTTCGTGACCCCCGAGGTCGAATACTATGGCAACCACCTCGCCGGCCTCCCCTTCCCCGCCATCGGCCATACCCGACGCCATTCATGGGGGGTCACCATGTTCGTGAACGACGACATTGACCTGTACCGCGAAACCATTGAGGACGGAAAGTACCTGCACGGCGGCGAATGGCGCGACCTCACGGTGCAGACCGAGACCATTGAAGTGGCCGGCGGCGAAGACGTCACCTTTGAATTGCACAAGACGCACCACGGCCCCCTCATCGAGGACGACATCGCCATGTGGTGGACCTTCACCCAATACCCGGAGAACCGCATCCATGAGGCGTTCTACGGGTTCAGCCGGGGTGAGAGCATGGAGGAAGTGGCGGCTTCGGCGTCCATCATGCATGCGCCCGGCATCAACCTGATGTACGGCGATGAGGACGGCAACATCGCCTGGTGGGCCAGCGCCAAACTGCCCATCCGACCTCCTCACGTGGACACGAAAACCGCCATCGACGGATCCGATCCAGCCAACGAAATCCTGGGCTGGTATCCCTTTTCACGGAACCCGCAATCGGTGAACCCGCCCACGGGCTATGTCTATTCGGCCAACAACGCCCCCGACAGCGTCTCAGGCGTCCATTACCCAGGCCATTACTACTCCGGCAACACGCGCGGCGCAGGCATTATGCAAGCCATCGAAGCCAAGGACGACTGGACCCTGGCCGATGCGCAGGCGCTGCAGCTCGACCACCACTCATTGGTCTACGAGAAGAACTGTGCGATGATGCTCGACCACATCGCTTCCGGCACGCTGGACGAGGACCTCGAAGATGCCGTGGCCCAACTGCGCTCCTGGGATGGGGCCCACCGCGCTGGTGACACGACCCCTACCCTCTATTACCGCTGGATGTACCGCGCCATCGAGGGGGCGATGTACGATGAATTCGAACAGGCCGCTGGAGATGAAGCCGCAGAGAAATTTGAGACCTGGCACCGCACCATCGTGAGCGAGAACAGCTTTCCGAGGCTCCTCGCCAACGGCGGTTCCCCTTGGTGGGACGATGTGCGGACCGAGCTCAAGGAGTCTCCCGCCATCGTGCTCGGGGTTGCCTTACTCAAGGCCTATTCCGACCTGGAAGCAACGCTGGGCAAAGACCCCGGCACATGGCGCTACGACCGGTTGCATACCGTCACCCACAAGCACGCCATGGCCGACGTTCCTGTGATTGGCGATTGGCTGAGCATCGGCCCCATCGGACTGCCTGCCGCCAAGGACGCCCTGTGCAAGTATGAATTCAAGCTGAAGAAAGACGTCGATTACAGCATTTTCTCCGGCCCCTCCATGCGGATCGGCATCGACTTCGCGGACGTAGACTCGGCGGAGAGCATCCTTCCGACCGGCCAATCCGGCAACGTCTTCAGCGATTTCTACGACAACCAAGCCCCTCTCTACCACGCCGGCGCATTCCGGAAAATGCGCATGGACCGGGCCGACATTGACGCCCACAAGAGTGACGTGGCCACCATTCGTCCCGTAACCGAACGCTGACGCCTACACCGCAAAGGGTGGAATCATCTTCTGTTGGACCCCTTTCCTTCCCATGATCAAGCCACCATGGTGCGTGGACTCCTTTTCGTATCGGGAGCGGAGGGGAAGGTTCTGCCTTGGGTTCAGACGGCTTGGTCGCGCCACCGCACCGTTCTTTGTTCTGATCAGGCAGTTTCTCGGGCAAATGCCTTGGACGCCTCCGCCCAGATTTGAAAGTGGTCCGAATGCGCCACTGCCGCCTGCAGCCAATCCTTCATCGGCCGCCCTTTTCCCGATGGATCGAACCTCTGCAAATCTGTGTGGTTCGCCAACCAATTGACCATGTCGTCTCGGCCCAGCTTGAAAACGAGGTCCCCTTCAAAGTCAACAACGAACGCTTTGCCCGCCACTTTCAGGCATCTGTGACCAAACAGCTTCCCTTCCGTCACGTCCTCACCGAGAAGTACACTGGCCAGCACATCAAAGGCTTCTCTTCCATCCTTCATGTCCCAAGTATCGGGCAAGTCGCGCAACTGTAATTTCCCGACATGGATAGCGTGCGCAAAGTGGCGGTGATTGGAGGCGGGGCGGCAGGCTTCTTCGCGGCCCTTTCCGCTGCCGAGCATCATCCGGAATCTCGGGTCGTTCTGTTTGAAAAATCGAACAAGCTGCTGTCCAAGGTCAAGGTCTCGGGAGGCGGCCGGTGCAATGTGACCCACGCCTGCTTTTCCCCTGCTGTCCTTTCCAAACACTACCCCCGGGGCGGGAAACAGCTCAAAAAGGCCTTTTCGATTTTCCATGCGGCAGACACCGTGGAATGGTTCACCTCGCGGGGCGTTCCGCTGAAGACCGAGGTTGACGGCCGCATGTTTCCGGAGGCCAACACCTCCCAGGCCATCATCGACTGCCTGCAAAGAGAGGCGAGAAATTCCGGGGTCGAGATCCGCTTGCAGTCCCCGGTCAAGGCCATCCAACCGCTGGACGAAGGCGGCTTTGACCTACATGGCGAACGGTTCGACCACGTCATCGTCGCCACAGGGGGCAGTCCAAAGGGTTCGGGCTTCGATTGGCTGCGCGCACTCGGCCACACCATAGCAGAACCGGTTCCCTCGCTGTTCACCTTCAACATGCCCGGCGAGACCATCACCGAACGCATGGGGCTCGTGGTCCCCAATGCCATCGTCCGCATCCAGGGCACCAAACTGTCCCACCAGGGCCCGGTCCTGATCACTCATTGGGGCATGAGTGGACCAGCCGTCCTCAAGCTTTCGGCCTGGGGCGCCCGCGAATTGGAGGAGCGCGGCTACCGCTTCCACATCCAAGTGAATTGGCTTGGCAAGGTCAACGAAAGCGAAGTCCTCGAAGAACTCGCCGGCGCACTCCCCGGCATCGCCCGCAAAAAAGCCGCAAACGCTTGCCCTTGGGACCTGCCCCGAAACTTCTGGAGCCACCTCATCGCCAAAGCGGGCATCGGCCCCGACACGCCTTGGCAGGAAGTCGGAAAGAAAGCCCGCAACAAGCTCATCGACCTGTTGCTCAATGACGTGTACACCGTGGAGGGCAAAACCACGTTCAAGGAGGAGTTCGTGACCTGCGGCGGAGTCACCCGCTCGGAAGTGGACTTCAACACCATGGAAAGCCGCATCGTTCCGGGCCTCCATTTCGCGGGAGAAGTGCTGGATGTAGACGGCATCACAGGCGGATTCAATTTTCAGGCCGCCTGGACCACGGGGTACATCGCGGGACGACTGCCCTAAACCTCCATCGTATATTGCATATTCAGTACAAGATAACCACTCCGAATGCGGTCTCCCGACCAGATTGGCCCACTGCTGAAAAGATCCTGAAGAATCCACCGCCACCTCGCGCCCAAGACGCAACAGCAAATCATGAGAGGACGCCTCGACAAATACCGGAATGTCCTGAAGACGCCCTTTTCAAATGCGACCTACCGTCGACGGATTGAAACGGCGCGAAGAAAACCAGGGAATGGAGCCGAGTGGAACAAACGTGTTCCAGATCCTAGACAGGACAACTTGAAGGGAAAAGATGCCGTCACCACGATTTCCATTCGGCTGCTCACACTGCTCGATAAAATGGCGGAGTCATTGGGGCTGACGGTATTTCTCGCCTATGGCACACTCATAGGAGCGGTACGTCACCAAGGGTTCATCCCTTGGGACGATGACATCGATGTCTTCATGACAAGGGATGATTTCCACACACTCATCGACCACGCACAGGACATTCCAGAAGAAATACTCTTGCTCCCCATGGGGCCGCATTTCTTCAAGTTCATGGACAGTGGTTCTATCGTCAGCCTGGACGGAAAGCGGGGCATCGCCGTCGA
>JAURDB010000066.1 GCA_030828175.1 Flavobacteriales bacterium | reverse complement strand
TACCTCTTCCACCACCACATAAATCATGGCGCCTGCAGCGAAGGCCAGCGCATAGGGCATCAACGGCTGAATGCTCAGCACCGCCAACGCCCCCACTACGCCCGCAATAGGCTCGACTATGGCGCTGAGTTGACCAAACCAGAACGACCTCAATCGGCTGATTCCCTGGCGGCGCAAAGGCATGCTAACCGCTATGCCCTCAGGAAAATTCTGAATACCAATGCCGATGGCAAGTGCCAAAGCCCCACCTATGGTTGCTCCTTCGAGTCCGGCTGCAGCCCCTCCGAACATGACTCCCACGGCAAGCCCCTCAGGAATGTTGTGCAGCGTAATGGCCAAAACCAACAAGGTGGTTTTGTGCCAGTCCGTTTGGGGTCCCTCGGCCTCATTTCGGTCAAAATTGATGTGCAAGTGAGGCGTGAGCTTATCCAAAGCATAGAGAAACAAGGCCCCCACAATGAAACCAATGGCCGCGGGCATCACCGTCTCTGCTCCCTCACCCCCGGTCATGTCGATGGCAGGGATGAGAAGACCAAAACAACTCGCAGCCACCATGACGCCTCCGGTAAATCCAAGCATGCCATCCAGCACGCGCCTGTGGAGGTTTTTGAAAAAGAACACCAACGACGCACCTGCTGCCGTCACGAGCCAGGTGAAGGTGGTGGCAAGCAAAGCCGCCAGCACAGGATCAATCGATACGAGCCACTCTTTCAGAACTTCCATGGTCAATCGGTTGAGTCAGGTTCAGGAAATACCATCACAGGAGCGGGATTGCTTTGATCTACCCAAAGCCGTTCACACACGGAAGGCGCCAGCAATTGAATCTCGTCGGATTCGGCAAAGCGAACGTGGAGACTCCCATCAAAAGCATGTCGTTCCAACACCGTCATCCGCGTCCCCAAAGAGATGCCGAGTACGCCCAAATGCCGGAGGAAGGCATCGCCACCATCCACCACGCCCACCACGACAAGGTCGAGATTCCTGGGTGCCTTGGCCAAAAGCGTCCGGGCCGCAATGGACCTGAAACGCCCGTTGGGACCGGGAATCGCATCACCGTGGGGGTCGAGTTTGGGGAAACCCAGAAAGGCATCAAGCCGGTTGACCAACTCCGTGCTGTCCACGTGCTCGAGTTCTTCTGCGATTTCATGGACCTGATCCCATTCAAAACCGAGATGGTCCACCAGAAACCGCTCCCAAAGCCGATGTCTGCGCAGAATGTCCATGGCCATCCGCTGTCCTTTCTCCGTCAACCTAACCCCGTAGTAGCGCTCGTATTCCACCCATCCACGGTCGCCCAAACGGGCCATCATGGCCGATGTACTGGCGGGCGTAGCCCCCACTTTTTCGGCCACTGAATTCGTGCTCACGCGGTCCGCCCCCCTTTTCTCCAAATGAAGAATGGCCTTGAGGTAGTTCTCGACAGAAACGGTGGGCATGCAGCGAAATTAATCGAAACCAGACTAATATTTAGCCATATCTAAAAATTTAATCAATCATATCAAATACCTGTTTTACATTCATCACATTCAAAATTCTACCCAGACATATATGAAAGAGCTGTTTTTAATGCGGCATGGGAAGGCAGAAAACCACCGTTCTGGGCTGCGAGATTTTGACAGGTGCCTTGCCCCAAGGGGACTTGACAATGCACGGGAACAAGCCCTGCGGATTCCACCGAAGCCCCATCAGCACATGTTGGTTTCCAGTGCCATGCGCACGATACAAACCGCAGAAATGCTGATGGCCGCCTGGCGGGACATCGACAGGCAACCGGTGCCCAGCGTGGAAATCAAGGAACAGGGATACCTGGCACCTGCTGAAACGTGGATGGAGCTCATTCGCATTTCCAATGCCACCACTCAAGGAATCTGGATCGTCGGACACAATCCAGGAATCAGTGATCTGGTCACGCAGTTGACCGGAGATTACCTCGGCATGGCCACCGCCGATGTCGTTCACATCCACTTGAACCTGGACGACTGGGCGGACATTCGCAGTCTCTGCGGAGCCGTCATGTCGCACCACACCGGCAGAGGCGCTTAATTTGTTGACATGAACGCCTCTTCTGACGTGGACCCTGCCCCGGAACTTCATCCCTTCAAGGCTGAATTCTGGACCCTTCGCCGGATGGCGGGTACAGCCGGCATCGCTTTGCTGATCGCCGGGTTGATTCGATTCTCGGACCTAACGGCATACCTCATCATCTCCATCGCCCTGAGCTTCATGGGGCGCCCACTGGTGAGATGGGTGGATGGCATTCGAATTGCCGGACGATCTCCGGGGTCCGGCATGGGCGCATTGCTGGCTTTGTTGACCATGTTCGCCGGGTTTGGTCTGTTGATCAAGCTCTTCATTCCATTGGTAGCCATGGAAGCCCAAGCACTGACATCGCTTGATTTTCAGCGCATCGCGGAAGAACTGGAGCGAGAGTTTGCCAGCTTCGCTCCCCTGATCGGGACATCCGATGCGAACCCTCTGGCCTGGCTCGACACCGCTACTTTGGGCAAGTGGCTCTCCTCCATACTCGGCCCTTCTGGAATCGGTGGTCTACTTGGCAGTGCATTTTCCGCCTTGGGCACCCTTGTGGTGGCCACCTTCAGCATCGCCTTCATGACCTTCTTCTTTCTCAAGGACCGCAACCTGTTCCCCAACATTGTCCAAGCCCTTACACCGGATCGCTACACGGGGCGCATTGACCGCATCATGGAGAATTCCACGCAGTTGCTGACCCGTTATTTCCTTGGACTCGCTGCGCAGGTTGCCATCATCACCACGGTGATCACAAGCGGACTCCTCATCCTTGGCGTACCCAATGCATTTCTCATCGGATTCCTCGCAGGCCTGCTCAACCTGATTCCCTATGTAGGCCCCCTCATCGGAGCCGGCTTGGGCCTGAGCATCATCATGACCACCCACCTCGTCCACCCTGCGTTGTGGAGCCTTGTTGGCAAGGCAGGTGCGGTATTCCTGCTCGCCCAGCTCGTGGACAACCTGTTCACCCAACCGGTCATTTTTGCGGGAAGCGTCAAAGCCCACCCCCTCGAAATCTTTCTCTTGATCTCCATTGCAGGAAGCCTGGCAGGCATTACCGGGATGATGCTCGCAATTCCCGCTTACTCCCTGCTCAGGGTCGTGGCAAAGGAGTTTCTCAGCGGATTCAAAGTCATCCAATCCCTTACCGAAGGGCTTTGAGCCCTTCCTGTAAAAAGAGTGGAAAATTCCGACGGCGTGGGTGTCAAGTCGGCGTACCTTGCTATCCCGTATGCATGTGACTACGGGACAGGCGAAAGCCACCAAATACATTTTCGTAACGGGAGGCGTATCCTCCAGCTTGGGCAAAGGAATCATCAGTGCGTCGCTGGCCAAACTTCTGCAGGCCCGCGGCATGAAGGTGACCATACAGAAGCTGGACCCTTACATCAACATTGACCCGGGTACGCTGAACCCCTATGAGCACGGCGAATGCTATGTCACGGATGACGGTGCGGAAACCGACCTCGACCTGGGCCATTACGAGCGCTTTCTGAATGTCAGGACTTCACAAGCCAACAACATCACGACGGGGCGGATCTACCAAAGTGTCATTGACAAGGAACGCCGGGGAGAGTATCTCGGACGCACCGTTCAAGTGATTCCGCACATTACCGACGAAATCAAACGCTGCGTTCAGATCCTGGGGGAAGGAGACCGTTACGACTTCGTCATCACGGAGATTGGTGGAACGGTAGGCGACATCGAGTCCCTCCCCTACATCGAGGCCGTGCGTCAGATGCGGTGGGAGCAACCCAAGGACACCTTGGTCATCCACTTGACACTCGTTCCGTATCTCAAGGCAGCAGGTGAGCTCAAAACCAAGCCCACGCAACACAGCGTGAAGCAGTTGCTCGAATTTGGAGTCCAACCGGACATTCTCGTGTGCCGCACCGAGCACAATCTCTCCAAGAGCATCCGCACCAAATTGGCACGTTTCTGCAATGTGGGAGTGGAAGCCGTCATCCAATCCATCGACGCCAAAACCATCTATGACGTGCCTTTGCTCATGCAGCAGGAGCGTTTGGATGAAGTGGTATTGAACAAACTGGAGGTGAAATCCGAAGCCCCTATCAACCTGAACAGCTGGATGAATTTCCTGCAGCGCCACAAGAATCCGGAGGGAACAGTGGACATCGCGCTCGTAGGCAAATACGTGGAGCTTCAGGATAGCTACAAAAGCATTGTCGAAGCCTTCACCCACGCTGGGGCCTCCTGCGGCGTCAAGGTCAACTTGCGATGGATCCACTCCGAACAAGTGCAATCCTCAGAATTGAAATCTTTGTTCGATGGAGTCCATGGCATTCTGGTGGCCCCAGGATTCGGCTCGCGGGGCATCGACGGCAAAATCGAAGCCATTCGTTTTGCCCGTGAGGAAGGCATACCCTTTTTGGGCATATGCCTCGGCATGCAATGTGCCGTGATTGAATTCGCCCGAAATGTCTTGGGCCTTGAGCAGGCCCACAGCACGGAAATCAAGGATTACACACCTGATCCCGTCATCGATCTCATGGAAGCCCAGAAAGGCTTGGCCGATATGGGAGGCACCATGAGGCTCGGTGCATACCCCTGCCAACTGGTGGAAGACAGCATCGCCGCGCGGGCTTATGGCGTTGAAAACACCGAAGAGAGGCACCGGCACCGCTACGAATTCAATGACGCGTACCGCGATCGTTTCGTCGAGGCGGGCATGATCCCAACGGGAACTCACCCCGACTCGAACCTGGTTGAAATCGTGGAGATCCCGGATCATCCTTGGTTCTTGGGGGCGCAATTCCATCCGGAATACAAAAGCACGGTCGAGTCACCGCATCCCCTCTTCAAGTCCTTTCTGGAAGCTGCCTTGCACCATTCCGGCGCAGAAAGCAATTCGGAATTATCGAACCGGGACAAGAGCCAGGGTTCCTGAATCAATCCGCTCTACAGGTTCACTCCATCTCTTTGAGTGCCCATTGGCCATTCGCATCGAATGCGTGTGGGTAGCATTCTTGGAGCTGCTTCCGAATCAATGCCAGCGGAACGGAGCTGTAGAGACCGTAGTCCTCCAAATATTCCATGAACGCATCCCCTTTTGCATTCAAAGGCTGGAAAAGGACATCTTCTTCTGCGCTCCAACCCAATGGAGTGGTTCCGAGCTTCTCACAAAGGGTTCGATTGAATACCGGGGTGCATTTCACCCAACGGTTCCCATTCCAGAATGCCGCATAGCCATGAGGGGTGAGAACATCCGTGCCCAGTTTCTCTTGTAGCTTGTCCGTAGCGAGATGATTTCGCACCCTCGCCAACCCCAATCGAGCGGGCACCCCCATGGCTCTGAATCCTGCAACGAGCAATATGGACTTGTGAACGCAGTGGCCCCTTTGATTTTCCAATGTGCGCGAGGCCGCATTTTGAGCGGGTTCCAAATGGATGGCAAAAGGGTCGTAGCGAATGGCATCCCGCACGAATAAGTACCATCGCTCCAATCTCTCGTGCAAGGAACCCACCCCTGAAACAACCGACAACTGACGCATTACCAATGGGTTGTCGCCATTAAAAATGGCGTCCATTTCCACATCGTGGTCTTGGGGGGAGATGGAATGGGCTGGATTGGACACGAGACGGGTCAATGTACGCCAACCGTGGAGCCATCACTCCGATGGGCCGGCGCCAATGACATGAACATCCATAAAATGAACACCACGCCCCGTTGCACTTCCAGCACGGATTCGACAGAAGCATGAAAAAGCACGAGGGCCAGGCACAGAAGCACATTTACATCTCGCTCCTTCCAGGCCCACAGGAATACCGAGAAAAAAGCCCAAGTCAACACCAAAATCCCCGGCCAACCGAAAGCGACGCCGGCCTGCAACCACTGATTGTGAGGGTTCAGCCTCCTTTCCGCAGCGTAAGTAACCCCCTTGCGCTCATAGCGGAGCATCAACTCAGGCACAACATCCCCCGTTCCCACGCCCAATGGGTGTTCCCTTAATATCGCCCACGAAGCCTTCCATACCGCTATCCTTCCCGCCGAACTGCTGCTCACCGGCGCAGCTTCCTCGACCATCACCTCCGCGGCGGATGCCATCTCGGCAAAGCGCGGCTTTGATGCCATCCAAGCCGACAAAACCAACACCAAAACAAAGGTGATCCATCGCCAGCCCAAGGAATCTAGCCATTCACTGCGCCCCTCCTTCGGGACCACTCCCATGGCGAAGAGCACACCACCGAGGCAAATGGCCATGAAAGAGGCCAGGATGCCCGCCTTGGATCCGGCCAGGCCAATGCAGAGGGCAAAAAGCAAAGTCAATGCCCACAACGATTTGGAGCCCATTTGATTTCCCCATGTCCGGCCCAGGCCCAAAAAAGCCACTGCCGCATGCAAACCGAGGTACGTCGGATGCACATCTCCTGAGAAACGGGCATAGGTCCATTCTGTAGATTGACCGAGCAACACCTCATGCGCCCCGGCGCGAACCAACCTCCAGAGGAGATACACCGACATGGACCAACCCACAGACCACCAAAAGTCCTTTTGTACCGATCGTCCCGGCATCGCCAAAAGAACAGGGAAAAACCACAGTGCAGACTTCACTTCCAAGCTCATCGCCCATGCATCCATGTCTGCTGACCATGCTCCTCCCAACACTTGCAGGCCAAAAAACGCGAGCCAACCTGCACTTCCTTCTTTCCATGACCATGCCTTGTCTCGATGGGCCGATCGCCAATTGGCACACCGCAATACCGCCACAGCGAACAGCACCCAACCGGCTGCATTGCCGCCCAAGAGCAAAGCGGGCATGACAGCCCGCCAAGCCCACCCTTCGGAGGCATCGAGCACTGTGCTTCTCATCGGGTCAGCGTCTTGAACTCGGCGGCGGGAGCCCGTCGAAGCAAGAGGAAACGCCAAATTCCCTGACAATAACCCCATCCGTAAGCCAAGTGCAAGACGGCAAACGTTCGAAAAACACCCCAAGCGTCCCGCAACCCCACTCCGCCCAATGCCATCGCAATGAACGCCCCGACCAACCAGAAGCCCCACACCGTGCCCAAGGCGGGAAAAGCCAGACTCAAACCGACGGACTCAATCGGGTACAAAGCCTGCACAAATCCCGCAATCAAAAGGAAAGCAGAAGAGAGCAACAGGGCAGCGGGAGCCAATTGGCGCCAGGTGGTCACTGTGAAATGCTTGGCATTGACGAAGACCTTCCAGTATCCATACTGACGATACTGTCTGAACAACTGGCCATAAGTGGAACGCGCATGGTACGTCGAGCGAATGCGGGGGTCGAACCAAATCCGCCACCCGGATTCCGTCAGCCGGTAGTTCAGTTCATCGTCCTGGTTGCGGACCAGCAACTCATCAAGCCCTCCCAATTCATCCAAAACGGCCTTGCGGTATGCACCAAAGGCGACGGTATCCACATGGCCCGCCACGCCTCCCGTTCTAAATCGGGCGTCACCTACGCCAAATGGCGAAGTCAATGCAAGGCCAATCCTTCTGCTCATCTCATCCCCATGGACCTGTTCGACCACGCCACCAACACAACCCGACTCCGGATGCGCCCGGAGTGCCTCCAGGTTTCGGCGAATGAAGTCTGGCGCCACCTCCGCATGGGCACCGACGATGACCACGACATCGGAAGTCGCAGCGGAAATGCCCTTGTTCATGGCAATGGGCGTAATCCGATCGGGATTGTCCAACACCCGAAGCCATCCATCGCCAGACTTGCGTGCTTCGAGGATCTCACGTGTCCCATCGGTGCTTCCTCCATCCACCACCAAGACTTCAATCGGCTCAACCAAGCCCTCTTGCCTGGTCAATGAATCCAGACAAGGGCCGATGTGGGCGGCCTCATTGAGGCAGGGAATGACCACCGTAGCACAAGGGCGTTGTGACATGGCCGCGAAGATAGGCTTGCCGTCAGGCCGGACCGGCAGGGCGGGTCATGGCAACATGGGGAATGCCATCCTCCAGGTAGGACTCCCCTTGCGTGGCAAAGCCAAATTCCGCGTAAAAGCGCTCCAGGTATTGTTGTGCCGAAATGCGAATGGGCTCTCCCGGCCAGGCAGCGTGAACCTCATCCAAACTGCGGCGCATCAACGCTTTGCCCCAGCCATCGCGCCTCACGGACATGGCCGTCACGACGCGACCAATGCTCACCTCACCCTCGTAGGACACTCCCGCTGGCAGCAAGCGGGTGTAAGCCAATACCTCCCCCCCAGAGGAAGCCGGCGCATCGGATCGCTCCATCCAGCAGTGCAAACTCAAACGGTCCTTGTCATCCAGGTCCTGGTACACGCAGTCCTGCTCCACCACGAACACCTCAGAACGCAGACGCAACAGCGCATACAGCGATTCTACGTCCAATTCGGACCAAGGCTTGCAATGCCAAATGAATGCCGCTTCTGATTCGTGGGACATGGGCGCAAAATAGCCCTCCTCCCCCGCTACTTTTGCGCCATGGCAGGTGGCAATGTGCTTTCGGTAGAGGGATTGACCAAGAGGTTCGGCGAAAGGCTCATTTTTCAGGACCTGCATTTCGGATTGGACCGAGGGCAAAAAGCCGCATTGGTCGCCCGCAACGGGACCGGCAAGAGCACCCTCATCAAGGTCCTGCTCGGCATGGATTCCCCGGATGCCGGGACCTTCACATTTGCGGGAGACGTGCGCATCGCGCACCTGAGCCAGGACCATGGGCTGGATTTGGACCGGACCATCCTCGCCAACCTGTTCGCTGCAGACAATGCAGCCATGCGTGCCATCCGCCAATACGAGGAAGCCACTCGGGGTGACGATGCTGAAGCCCAACAATCTGCCTACGACGCGATGGACCGAGCCGATGCCTGGAGCTACGAGGCGCAGGCCAAGGAGATCCTGGGCAAGCTGGGGCTGCACGACACCGATCGATTCGTCGATGGTCTGAGCGGTGGAGAGAAGCGCCGGGTCGCCCTTGCCAAATGCCTCATCGAACAACCCGACCTGCTCCTGCTCGACGAGCCGACCAACCACCTCGATCTGGGAATGATCGAATGGCTTGAAAGCTATCTCGCCCGGGCCAAGACCACCCTGTTGATGGTGACCCACGACCGCTTCTTTCTGGAAGTGGTCTGCGACACCATCCTCGAACTCGACAACTTCACCCTGCACAAGTACCCGGGCAACTGGAGCTACTTTCTGGAGAAGAAAGGCGAGCGGTCGTCCAATGAGCACGCCCAACGCGACCGTGCCCGCTCCATCATGCGGCGGGAATTGGAATGGGTGCGGGCCACACCCCAAGCCCGCACGGGAAAAAGCAAGTCTCGACTGGATGCCTTCCAGGACCTGAAATCCCGCGCCTCCGTGCGGTTGGAAGAAGACGAGGTCCGACTCGAGCTTGACCCCGCCCGATTGGGGGGCAAAATCCTCGAGTTGCACAAGGTCCAGAAGGCATACGGGGACAAGGTCATCCTCGGCGGATGGACCTACCATTTCAAGCCGGGTGAGCGTGTGGGACTCGTCGGCGACAACGGAGCGGGAAAGAGCACGCTCATTCGCCTGCTGACCGGAGAGGACAAGCCCGATGGCGGCAAAGTGGTCATCGGCGACACCATCGTGTTCGGCCACTTCAGCCAGGAACCTCCGGAGTTCGATGACGGCATGAAGGTGATCGAAGCGCTCTATGAAATCGCAGAGTTCATGCCGTTGAAAAAGGGAAAGAAGCTCTCCGCGGGTCAGCTCCTCGAACGCTTCCTCTTTCCCAGAAGCCGTCAACACGACTTCATCGCCAAACTCAGCGGCGGCGAGCGCAAAAGACTGCACCTGCTGCGCGTGCTGATGGCCAACCCCAATTTCCTCGTATTCGACGAGCCCACCAACGACCTGGATGTCTTCACCCTCGGCATCCTGGAAGAGTTTTTGCTCGACTTCCCCGGCTGTTTGCTGCTGGTGAGCCATGACCGCTATTTCATGGACAAGTTGGTCGACCACGTTTTCGTGTTGGATGGCCAGGGAGGCGTGCGCGATTTCCCCGGCAACTACACCCAATACCGCACCGCAGCCGACGCCGAGGAAAGGGTGTTGGCCGCGCGCAAGGCCGCAGAAAACAAAGCGGAAGCAGAGGCCGCCAAGGCGTCAAACGGTGAATCCGCTCCCAAAGGCGACTACTCCAATCGACTCAGCTACAACGAAAAGCGCGAATACGAAGGCCTCGAAGACGTCATCGCTGCCTTGGAAGATGAGAAGGCAGAACTCGAGGGGCGCATGGCAAAAGCCGACGTCGATCACGAAGAACTGATGCGGATTTCCACGCGACTGGGCGAAGTCACAGCGGACATCGAAGCCAAGACCGAACGCTGGATTGAATTGGACGAGCGGGCGTGATCCGCTCCCCGCTTCGGTGGGGCAAACCCAGGGTTCAGCGCCCGGACCGTCTCGGATTACTGCTGGTCGAAATCGATGATGAAGCGGTCGCTGCCCGGCTTCGGCTTGGTCTGGCAAGCGAGCACAAAGCCTTGTTCTACCTCACCCGGTTCCAGGGCATAATTCAACTCCATTTCACCCGCTCCTTCCGTGACAAGGGCGCGGCAGGTGCAACAGACTCCGCCGCAGCAACTGTAGGGCAAATCAATGCCTGCGTCGAGGCCGGCATCCAAGATGGTCTTGCTACCGTCAAAGTCCAGTTTGTGCGTGGAGCCGTCGATGACCACGAAGACCTCTTGAGCACCGCCAACCGCAGGAGAAGCAGCTCCGGTGGAAGCGCCCTCCGAAGCGCCGGTGGCTTCCTTTTTCGGGGCCGCGCTGGTGAACAGCTCAAAATGAATGCGTTCAGGCGCCAATCCCGCCGCCACAAAATCGTCCTTGACCGCATGGATCATGGCCTCCGGACCACAGACAAAGACCTCGTCGATGTCGCTCACATCGAGCAGGGCCTCCCGAACCGCTGCCACTTTGTCCGCATCCATTCTTCCGGCATACAGCGGCACATCCACCGGTTCCCGGGTAAAGAAGTGGAAGACCCGCAGGCGCTCGAGGTGGCGGTCTTTCAGGTCGTCGAGCTCACCCTTGAAAATGATGCTCGACTGGTCCTTGTTGGTGTACATCAGCGTGAAACGGCTCTGCGGCTCCACCGCGAGCACCGTTTTGATGTGGGACAAGATGGGGGTGATGCCCGAGCCGGCCGCGAAAGCGACATAGTGCTTTGATTGTTCTGCGCTCAATTCGGTGAGGAAACGGCCATTGGGCGCCATGGTTTTCAGGGTGTCCCCCGCCTTCAATTCGGCGTTCGCCCAAGTGCTGAAGCGTCCATCGGGGACCCGCTTGATGGCCACCCGCAGTTCTTCGCCCACACCGGCGCAAATGCTGTAGCTGCGCCGCACCGATTCACCTGCAATCTCCTGATCGAAAGTGAGATACTGCCCTTGTTTGAATGCATATGTTTCCTCCATCCCCGCGGGAACTTCGAGGACAACGGACACACAATCTTCGGTTTCGCGCCGCACTTCGGCCACCTTGAGGTCTTGGAATCGATCTGACATGGAACTGCGAATCTCGGAATGAATGGCTTTGGTGGAGAACCCCTCCTGCCCCCCATCGGTTCACTCCATGTCATACTCCGTATTTTTGACGTGCTCATGGAAATGGACCTGCTGCAACGATTCGAGGCCTACGTGGCTGCCGAGAAGAAAATCGAGCCCAAGGATTGGATGCCCGATGCCTACCGGAAAACACTGATCCGCCAGATCAGTCAACACGCGCATTCCGAGATTGTCGGCATGTTGCCGGAGGGCAATTGGATCTCCCGTGCCCCGAGCCTGAAGCGCAAGGCCATCCTCATGGCCAAGGTCCAGGATGAAGCCGGACACGGCCTTTACCTTTACAGCGCCTGCGAAACCCTCGGGGTGCAACGCGACGATACCATCGAAGACCTGCACAGCGGCAAGGCCAAATACAGCAGCATCTTCAACTACCCCACCCTGAACTGGGCCGATATCGGCGCCATCGGCTGGCTGGTCGACGGAGCCGCCATCATGAACCAGGTGCCCCTGTGTCGGTGCTCCTACGGCCCGTACGCGCGGGCGATGATTCGCATCTGCAAGGAGGAAAGCTTCCATCAACGGCAGGGCTACCAGATCATGATGACGCTCGCTCAGGGCTCGGCTGATCAACATCGCATGGCCCAAGACGCCCTCGATCGTTGGTGGTGGCCGTCGATCATGATGTTCGGCCCGTCCGACGCCGCCTCGATCCACTCCTCGCAGAACACGCGTTGGGGTATCAAGCGCTTCAGTAACGACGAGATCCGCCAACGCTTCATCGACTCGACCGTCCCTCAAGCCGAACTCATCGGCCTCACGATTCCCGACCCCGACCTCACCTGGAACGCCGAGCGAGGCTCCTACGACTACGGCGAGATCGATTGGGACGAGTTCAACCGCGTCATCGCCGGTGACGGCCCCTGCAACGCCGAGCGCATCGAGCGCCGCGTCACCGCCCACGAGGACGGCTCTTGGGTGCGCGAAGCCGCCCTCGCCCACGCCGAGAAAGAGCGCGCCCGCCGCGAAGAGGTGGCGGCGTGAGCGCCTGGCCACTCTGGGAGGTGTTCGTGCGGGCTCGACGGGGTGTCAGTCATGTCCACGCCGGCACCGTTCACGCTC
>JAURDB010000065.1 GCA_030828175.1 Flavobacteriales bacterium | reverse complement strand
CTGGATGACCCCCATGCAGGTGCCCGCTTCCGTGCCTTCGGTTTCTTCGAGGAAGAAGTCCACGGGATTGCCCCAAGGCTCCCCGGTGAGGGTATTGGTGATGCCGTTGACGTTGTGTGTGCCTTGAACGTTGACAAAGGCCACCGTTTCACCGGGCGCGATGGTCAGCTCCGCCGGAGCGAAGTAGTAGTCGGCCATCACGATGGTGTGGTCGGCCTCGCATTGCGCGGCGGCCTGATTCACATTAGAAAGGAGGCCAACCAGAGTGGCCGTCAAACAGGTCAAAAGTCTCGGGAACGTCATGTCTTGGGAAAACCAGTACAATGACATAACCGTGACAAAGCTGACTTGTTTCTGCAGAAACACGGGTATGGGTGACATCACCTGCCCATGGGTTGGGCTGGCTGAATCGGATCAGCCGGTCACGTGGTATCCGCCGTCGATGTGGCGGATTTCTCCTGTGATGCGGATGCCGGGTTGGAAGAGGTGGACGATTTCCAACGCGAGGTCGCGCGGTCCAGCATTGCCGAGGGGGCTCATCGATGCGGCTTTCTCCACGTCAGCCGGCTCGAGCGTCGCGTTGCCTGCCTTGCTGCCGAGGTAAGGAGAAAAGCGCAAGGAATTGACACGAATGCCGCGGCTTCGGCCCAGTTCGTCGGCCAGCTCGATGGTGATGCGCTCCAAGGCCGCTTTGGCGATGCTCATGTTGCGGTAGGGGTGGAAGGTGACCTTTTCCGCGGCGATGTAGCTGAGCGAGCAGATGGAGCTGCCGTCCAGCAGCACACCTTCCTTGAGCAGGTGATGGGTAATGCGGACCAGTGAAAATGCGGATATACCCACCGTGTCGCAGAATTCTTCGCGCGTGACCTCCAGCAGGGGCTTGACCTGTTTGTTGCGGATGGTTCGGTCCATGGCGATGGAGTGCAGGAAACCGTCAAGTGGGGTGTCTGCCGCCTTCAATGCAGCGGCGAGGTCGGCCATGCTCGACTCTTGCGTGGCGTCGAGGATGTAGATGGGCGTGGCTTCGCCGAGCTCTGCCTTCACGGTATCGCGGAAGGCTTGCTCGTTGGCGCTGAGGTAGGCGCGGGCCTTGTCGGAGAGGTCGCCGTGGTGAGGGGTGACACCGAGGCCGGCGCAAACGACTTCTCCGCCTTGTTCGAGGATGGCCTTGGCGGCGTGAAGGGCGAGGGAACCGGCATCGGAAATGCCGGTGATGAGAAAGCGCTTGTTCTGCAGCATGATCAGTACTTGTAAAGGGCGGTACCCCATGTCCATCCCGCGCCTACGGCGGCGAAGAGCAGGTGGTCGCCGGGTTGGAACTCCTCGGAGCGCCAGGTCTCGTCTAGCACGATGGGGATGGTGCCGCCGGAGGTGTTGGCGTAGCGGTCCATGTTGGTCCGGACCTTCTCCCAAGGCAGGTTCACCCTGCGGGCGACCTCCTCCAGGATTTTGATGCTCGGTTGGTGCGGAAGCATGCAAGCGACGTCGTCGATGCTGACGCCCGTCTTGGAAAGCAGTTTTCCAATGGACTCCGGAACCGCCTTGATGGCGGTGTTGTAGACGGCGGGCCCGTCCATCTGGAAGCAATGCAGCCCCTGTGCGAGGGTTTCCTCGCTGGCCGGACGCTCGGATCCGCCTGCAGGAACCGTGAACCCGTCCCTACCCGAACCGTCCGTGTTGAGGTCGAAACCGATGAAACCCCGGTCTTCCTCTGTGGCCGTCAGCAACAGGGCACCTGCGCCATCCCCGAAGAACACCGAATCGCGCCGGTCCCAATCGATGATGTTCGAGAAGGTGTCGGCGCCGATCACCATCACATTCCGGTAAAATCCGGACTCTATGTATTGGCAAGCGGTGGTGAGGGCAAACAGGGCGCCGGAGCAGACGGCTGCAATGTCAAATCCCGCAGCGTTTGACGCTCCAAGCTTTTCCTGAACCATGCAGGCTGAGGCGGGAGCGGGGCGGTCGGGTGTGGCGGTAGCCAAGACGATGAGGTCGAGTTCCGAAGCGTCCATCTCCGCCATGTCCAAGGCCCGCTGTGCAGCTTGCACCGCCAATTCACTGGTCGTCTCGCCCTGGGCGATTCGGCGTTCCTTGATGCCCAGCCGTTCCTGAATCCAGGCGTCGTTGGATCCAACCCGGTCGAAGTAGGTATTGGGGACGATGTGTTCCGGTGCGTAGGAGCCCGTTCCGATGATGACAGCGTTCGGCATCTGGTTCAATGAAGGGACAATGATAGGGCTACTATCACGCCAAGCCATTGATTATCAATCGTGTACGGTGTACACGGTTTATGCTGAAAGTGCTGATTTTGATGCGGTTGACCATTTGGGTGATGGCGTTTCCCCAAGGGATTCTGAATAAATGGTCCGGCTGCAGTCCGAATTCTTCAAAGAAGATGCCGGACATGCGCCAGTTGTGATGGCGCGTTGCATGGGTAGCCCCATTGTATTGGGAGGTCTTGTGCAACCCAGGGCACAGTGTGTTCATTTGAGCGCTGTGAAATTTGTTCCAAAGCAGAGACCATGTTCTTCATGAAGCCCAAAGCCGAGTGCTCTCCAGCAGACGTTCAACAGGCCTTATCCGACCCGGATTGCGTGGTCATCGATTGCCGTACCCCCGGCGAGGTCGCTGGAGGAACCGTGTCCGGTGCCTTGGTGCGCGATTGGATGGGGGGGGAATTCCAGGCCAAGGCCGGGGAGCTGGATACTTCCAAGACTTACTACCTCTATTGCCGCAGCGGCAACCGCAGTGGACAGGCTGCGGCCTTTCTGAAGTCGCAAGGGTTCCAGAAGGTCTACAACGCCGGCGCGTACGACGGGCTCACCGGCCTTTGACGGGAGCGACTGGATGAGGCCTCATTGATTTCTGGGAATCTCCGAACTTGAGCGGGTGAAGACCGCTTTTTTTCGCTGGGCCATCCTGGCCCTTTTCAGCGCAGGTTCATCGTTCGTTGTGCTGGCCCAGTGCAACGCGTGCTCTGCCGACCCGGATTGCGTTTCAGCCGATGGCTTTCCCACGCTGTGTCCTTCGGCCTTGCCCAATGCCACGGCAGGGGAGGATTATGAAACCACCATCACCTTTTTCCTGCCGGCTGAGATAACGGACCCTGGATCCGGTCTTGTGGCGACGCTCAACAGCGTGACCGTGACCAACATATCAGGGGTGCCACCGGGCATGCAAATTGAATTGGACGACCCCGATGGCGTGTACACGCCTGCGGGCGGTCAGAACAGTGGCTGTGCCACCTTGTGCGGCGCACCGACGTTCCCGGGAGCCTTCGGCATCCAGATCAACATCCTGGCGGTGGTGACCGCCCTTGGCTTCGAGCAAGAGGTGTCCGAGGGTTTCTCGCTGCCCCTGTGGGTGGAGCCGGGCGCGGGCGGTACTTCCTCGTTCACATTCACGCCATCGGCCGGCTGCGGAAGCGTCGTGGCCGATTTCCAGGCCACGGTGTTCGGCGTTGGCAATCAAATCACGGACCACCAATGGAGTTTTGGCCCGTTTGTCAATGCGCAAGGCGCGGAAGTCCAAGGGCAGGTGTTCGATGAGGAGGGGGAGCACACCATTGTGCTTCAAACGACCCTGCTGGATCAGGTGCTGGACCAGGTACAGCTGTTCTCGACGGCGGGAGGGGGCTGGGATGACTTCTTCGGAAATCCCGATCCGTACTTCACATTGAAGGATGGCAATGAGGTGGTCGTGTACACCTCAGCCACCGTGGACGATGTTGGGGCCGCTACCTGGTCGGGCTTGGGAATCGTCCTGAACAACCCTCCCTATTCCATCGACTTTTATGACGAGGACCTGTTCGACGGCGACGATTGGCTGGGTTGGGCGCCTTTCACGCCCAATGGTCCCGGCACCATCGGAATCGATGCCAACCCGAGCAACGCACAGCTCACCATCGGCCTGAACCCCGTGGTGGTGGTGTCAGACAGTGCCCTGATTACCGTTCATCCTTTCCCGTCTGTGGGCATTTTGGCTTCTGGTGATGCTGCGCTGTCCTGCACCCATGACAGTTTGTTCCAATACGATTGGTGGATGGGAGACAGCCTGGTTGCGAGCGGTTCAGATCCCGTCTATACCCCCCTTGAAAGCGGATGGTATTCGGTTGTGGGTTTGGATTCCAATGGGTGCTCGGCACAGTCGGACAGCCTGCTGTTTTGTATGCCCAACGCTGCGATTCCGCTGGAGTTGATTGAACTCAATGGATCTCCCATGGCGCTGGAGACGCAGGCAGGACTCAATTGGTGGCTCTGGAGTTTCAACGGCATTCCGTTCGATACGCTCTCATCCGAAGGGAGCGTGTGGTTCCCCATGGCGAGCGGATGGTACAGCGTCGAATCCCAAACGGCGTTGGGCTGCCCTGTAGCGAGCGATTCCGTCCTGGTGTGCTGGCCGCTCATGGCACCCTCGATCATGCAGGACGCCGAAGGCAACCTCGTTTTGGATGACCCGGACTGGAGTGCCATCGAGTGGTGGCAGGACGGTGAGCCGCTCGCTGGAGAGGAGGGGGACATCCTCATGGCGCCGGGCGAAGGCGTCTACACGGTATGGGTCTCAGACTTCCAAGACTGTCCGGCCGTGCAGAGTGAGGCCATCACCTATGTCGACGTGTGGGAAGAGCACGTGAATGCCTTTTGGCGGTTCGGCCCCAATCCTTTTGCGGGTGGGTTGACCTTGTCCGTGGCCCCGGAGTGGAAGGGGGGACAGGCTGTGTTACGGGATGCAGCTGGTCGCATTGTGGTTCAACGCCTGATTCGCGAGGAGCATTGGACTTGGAGCCTCCCAGATTTGCCCCGAGGCATTTATCTCATGCAGCTGATAGACGAACAGGGCCACCCATCACAGGCACGCCGGGTGGTCAAGAAATAAGGTCGTGCTTCAAACCTTTTCTTGCGTCGCACGTTTTGAGAATATGTGGTCGCAGAGATTGAGTCTATTTGTGTGGATTGTGGGCATGGTGACCACGGTCCATGGGCAAATGCTCCAAGGTTCGGGCGACCTCAACCTTGAGCAGTCATGGCCACAGGAACCGGACGGATGGAGCTACCCGGTGGCGGTATCCGTCCCGCCGGGTGAAGCGCCCGCCCAAGGATTTCCCGTGGGCGTTCTTCTGCACGGCAATGGGGGCAATGGTTTCCAGATGCTCAACCTCGGGGGCAACCTCCTGGCGGACCACATTTTGGTGGCGCCCACGGGCTACCTCAACTCTTGGAACCTCTGCGGCGAGAACAGCGAGGCTCCCGACATCGCGATGCTGTCCGACCTGGTCGCTCAATTGTCGGGGTTTGACAATGTGGATGCCAACCACATTCGCCTGATCGGATCTTCGAATGGAGCGGGGCTGGTCAACCAGGCCTTCATCGAGTTGGACGATCCGGGTGTCGATGCGTTCGTGTCGATTGTGTCTCAAATGAACGAGCCGCAGTACCATCAAGGGGCCTTCCACCGTCCTTCGGGAGTGACGAATTCGCCGCTTCCATTCTGTGGTTACGACCAAGTGGTGGTGCCGGCACAAGGGCGTAAGTACCTGTCTATCTGCAACCACAACGACTCGGTGGTGCCTTACGATGGAGGTCCCGCCGTCGGGAATTTCTTCTTGCCTGCCGAGGTGGCCATCCACCAGGTCGCGCTGCAGCAGGGGCATGTGGGACCGCCTGTTCCAGGCGAGTCGGTGGGTGCTTCGAGCTTGACGGCGTTCCGCTATCTGGATGATCAGGTCATTTTGTTGCGCGGTGGAGCAGGGCACGGGACCAGTCCCAACCAGATGGAATTTGCTGCGGCTTTTCTCGCGGTGGAGGAGGAGGAGCCGCCTGCGAATGAATGCCCCGAAGACCTCGATGGGGATGGGGTGGTGTCCGTTGGAGATATTCTGCTGTTGCTGGGTGAATTCGGATGTGCAGTGGAATGTGGTGCAGCGGATCTCGATGCGGACGGGTTGGTAGGGGTAACCGACATCCTCGCCATGCTCAATGTCTTTGGGACGCCCTGTTCCAGCGTCGATGAGGTACCGGGCGTCACAGTCGATTCCACCTACGCGATCAGCGTCGACACGGCCATTGTCTATGCACAGGGCTTGAGCCATGCATCTTGGAATTCGACGGCTTCCACGGCCCTACCGCTGTTGCTGGACGTGTACCAACCCCAAGGAGCGGAGGGGAACCGGCCAGCGATCGTGGTCATCCACGGCGGTGGATTCACAGGAGGCTCCAGAAGTGGATCGAGGCCCGTCTCTCAGGCGGAATACTTCGCGAGCCGAGGCTGGGTGGCGTTTTCCATTGATTATCGGTTGCTTCCTGATTTCGGCACGGTGCCACAGGAGTGGGCGGATTCTGTGTTCAGCGCAGGTGCAGACAGCGTGGAGATGGCACAGTTGGCCCAGGCCATGGCCATATATCCGGCACACCGCGATGCAAAGGCCGCCTTGCGGTGGGTGGCGGCGCATGCCGAGGGCTATTCCATCAACATGGATTACCTGACTGTAGGTGGAGGTTCCGCAGGCGCCATTAACTCCGTCGGGGTCAGCGTGACGGAACTGACCGATTTCACCGACGAACTGACCGTGGCGCAGGACCCGACGCTGGCCACCACCCATTTGGGCCAGAACTATGAAGTGCAGACCATCCTTGATTTTTGGGGGGCGCCGACCTCCGTGAATCTGTGGGAAGGCGTCTATGGAGTGGATCGATTCGACACCGGTGATCCTCCCTTGTTCATTGCCCATGGTACAGCAGATTCCACCGTGGTGTTCTCCAATGGGGAAATGCTACAGGAGACCTGGGAAAACCATGGCATCCCCCATGCTTTCTACCCGCTGGAGGGGGCAGGTCATGGTCCGTGGGATGCCACGGTGCCGGATGACAATGGCAATCCCCAAACGCTGTTTGAATTGGCCTTCGATTTCATGGTGGAGCAGCAGGCTTTGTCCGCGGAGTAATCCCCCCCCTTCAGTGGGTGGGAAAGGACGGCAAACATGAAATTTGGGTGATTACCCAAAATCGGGTTACATTGGGGCGCTTGGGTGTTTACCCAAAATCTCAATGCTCTGATTTTGAAAGACATCAAATACCTTTTCGCTTATACGGTCCCGCTGTCCGTCTGGGCTTCTTTCGCATCGACAGGCATCTGGACCTACACCACGGTGTTCTATGCTTTCCTCGTGATTCCCATCCTCGACGTGATCACAGGGGAGACGACGGACAACCTCGAAGACGACGACGCTTCGTACAAGAAGACCCGGTGGATTTTCGATGCGATGCTCTATCTCAACGTTCCCATTGTCTTCGGAATCCTCGCTTATGCGTTGCACACGGTGCAGACCGGGAGCCATGAGACTTACGAGATGGTGGGGCTGGCACTTTCGGGGGGCATCCTTCTCGCGACCAACGGCATCAATGTGGCCCATGAGTTGGGGCACCGCAAGCCGCTGGCGGAGCGCTTGATGAGCAAGCTGTTGTACATGCCTTGCCTCTACATGCATTTCTTCATCGAGCACAACTATGGGCATCACCTGCGTGTTGCAACCCCGGAGGATGGGGCCACTGCGCGTTACAACCAGACGGTCTATGGATTCTGGTTCACCTCGGTCACGCGGCAGTACATCAGTGCCTGGAAGTTGCAGATGCAATTGCTCGAACGCCAGGGTTTGTCCTTCCTCTCGGTCAAGAATGACATGCTGTGGTATCACATCATCCAGCCGGCATATCTCTTCATGGTGTATGTCCTCTTCGGCATGGAAGGCCTGTTGTTTGCGGCCACCATCGGCGTCATTGCGTTCTTGTTCCTTGAGTGCATCAATTACATCGAACATTACGGTTTACTCCGCATCAAATCCGATGCTGGGCGATATGAAGTCGTGCGCCCCCACCACAGCTGGAATTCCAACTTCAACATCGGACGCATCACATTGTACGAGTTGACCCGTCACAGCGACCACCATTATCGCTCGACGAAGAAGTACCAGATTCTCGACAGTCATGAGGAGAGTCCGACCCTTCCTTTGGGCTATCCGGCTTCGATTCTGCTGAGTCTGGTTCCCCCTTTGTGGTTCTGGGTGATGAATCCGCTCGTTCCCGAAGAAATGAAGCTCAGCACCGCGCATGACTGAGGCATCCTCCGGCCTATTGACGGCGGGCACGCTGGAAAGGTTCACCGCCAAAACCCGCGACAAGCTGCTCGAAGCGAGTCTGGTGCTGTTCAATGAACGGGGCTTCGCATCGGTGACCACGGCTTCCATCGCGGAGCAGTCCGGCGTCCTGGAAGGCTCGCTCTGGTATCATTTCCGCACCAAGAAGGACATCCTCGCCGCGCACATGGAATTGCTTCAGCAGGTATTCCAAGACGCCAACATCGATGCTGAGTCTTCTGATCCTGAGACCATCATCGCTGGCATTTTCGCCGCTTATGGTGTCATCTGGGATTTCCGTTACATCCTGAGGGATGATTTCGGGTCCGTGCTCGACCCGGAGGAGCCCATCCTTGCTACGGCTCGCTGGGTCAATGACTTCCTCGATGCTTGGACGGAAGGCCGCATCCGGCATGCCGAGGCCCATGGTTTGCTGGATTTGGCAGCGGATGACATGGAAGACATCTCCGAGATCATCCTGGTCATCGGTCGGTATTGGCTGGACTTTTCCGGCAAAAAGTACCCCAATGCCCAAAATCGGGAGCTTCGATTCAAGGGCCTGCAGCACATCTTCACGGTGTTGAGGCCTTATTTGACGCCACCTGCTGCCGCGCTGATTGCTGCGGAGTTGGATCGCATCTGACTTGCGTTCTTGGGGCGAATCCTCTGTGTTCTCATTCGGGTTCGCAGGGCGCGATTTCCGTGCCATCCTCCAGCATCTGTGCATCGATTTCGGTGCGGAATGCCTTCATGTCGATGTCGCGAAGTTGCCACCATTGGGCAGCGGGGAAGAGCAGTGCGACTGTCGCGGCCCAAACGACAAAGACCGGTAAGGCGCGGTCGAGAATGCCTGTGATGTCAGGCCAACCCAGCTGGCGAAATCGACGGAACAAAGAGGGAATGAGGCCGAGCAGGGTGCCCAAGAAAAGCAGGTTGGTTGCCAGAACGGCGAGGCGATTGGGGGTGAGGCCCCATTGAAGCAGCCGGGTTCCGATGGCGGCGATGCCGATCAGGTCGGCGAAGACACCGAGCACGATCAAAGCGCCGACCAAGGCCTGGCCGATGGGGTTGTGCTTGTGCTTCAACGCACTGTGCAGCAGCACGAGGCCGATGACAGCAGCGAGCAGCAGATTGAAGACCAGCAATTCTTCTCGGTCCGCGGTCAATTCCTCCAGTCCCTTGGAGAGGTAAGTCAAGAGGAACCCACCCTCCAGCAAGACGAAGAGGGGGACGAAGAGTCCAGCAATGACGGGGAGGATGCGCTGCAAGGCGTTGGGGTGGCGCATCCAGACCTGGTGGGCAAATACCAGTACGCCGGAAGCGCCCCAGCACATGATGTGGACGGCAATGGCCTCTGTATCGAGTCCCAACATTTCTGCCATGACTGCGGTGAGACCGGCGAACAGTCCTCCGCCCGCCACGATGAGACCGGCATAAATGGCCACCTGCACCCCATTGCGGATGAACTCCACCCGGCTGCCCCCATGCCGGCTCCAAGACCAGACCGCGCCCGTCAACCCCAAGAGGAACAGAGGGGCATGAAAGAGCATGAGGTCCTGTGTTTGAAGGGCCGTCAGAATGCGTTCGGCTGTTTGCCCGTCTACCCGATCCATGACGGCCCTGACATTCCAACCCGAGGGAAGCGAGTTCAGGTATTGATTCAGGCCGACGACCATGAGTGTTGCTCCAAGGGCTGATCCCAATGCGAATCGCGATCTCAGCACCACATTCTTCCTGGCTCTTACCGCATGCCAGAGCATCAGAGGAAAGAAGGCAAAGAAGCCCAGCCAAGGTTGGGACCATTCTGGTTCAAACTTGCCGGTTTGCCAATACGGTATGAGAAAGGGAAGGGCAATCAGGCTGGCGGCGATGAGTGGAAATGTGAACCCTGCCTTTTTCTCCGAGGTGTCCCCGATCCAGCCATCTGCTTCGAGGCGCGCTTTCCACAGTGCGGTAACATCTGATGAGGGCGGTTGCCGATCGAGGCGCTCCCGAAGTGCTTCGGGGTCTTTGCGGTACAATTTCTCCCAGTCTTCTGGTGTCAATTCCTCCATTGCTCACAATGTCGCACTTTCTATTCTTCTTCCACACAGCATCTGGAAATCAGGTCGGTGCTGTCCCCTAAGTTCGTGCCATGGCTTCTGGATTCTTTGCATTGCTGGATGACATCGCCCTCCTGATGGACGATGTGGCGGCGGTGACCAAGGTGGCCGGAAAGAAGACCGCAGGCATCCTGGGGGATGACCTCGCCGTCAACGCCGAGAAGGCGGTGGGATTCAAAGCGTCCCGGGAGCTTCCGGTACTCTGGGCCATCACCAAGGGGTCTTTCCTGAACAAGGTCATGATCCTTCCATTGGCCTTTCTGCTCAGTGCTTTCGCCGCCTGGCTGATCGAACCGATTTTGGTCATGGGGGGCATCTACCTATCCTATGAAGGAGTAGAAAAAGTGGTGCACCACATCGGTCCCCATAGGCCAACCAAGCACAAGGGGGTTGTCGTGCAAGTCGACGAGAAAGCACGGATTCGAAGTGCGGTGCTCGTGGACTTCATATTGTCCGTGGAGATCATCATCCTGGCGTTGAGTTCGGCCGCGGATGCCACGTTGCCGGTGCAAATCGTTTCGGTGAGCATCATCGCCATGGTTGCCACGGTGGGCGTCTACGGATTGGTGGGACTCATCGTGCGCATGGACGATGCGGGACTCGTGTTGATGAAATCGACCTCTAAAGGGATACAGCGATTGGGAGCGGCGATGGTCAAGGGGTTGCCGCTGTTGATTCGCTTCATCGGCGCGGTGGGTACCGCGGCCCTCATCCTCGTTGCAGGCGGCATCTTCCATCACCATCTACCGCATGTCCACCACTGGGTGGAAGCCCTGCCGGGTCTGGTGGCCGACACCTTGCTCGGTATTGTGGGCGGCACGTTCACGTTGGGATGCGTCGCCATGTTCGGGGCGATTCGCCAACGCGTCAGTTGAGCGAGCTGCAGGTATGATGGCCCAGGTTCCTTATTGGCAGATCAAGCCGAATTGACCCAACAGCAGCAGGATGTCTGAGACTGTCACGGCGCCGTCTCCGTTGACGTCTTCCGGACAGTTGTCGTTGCAGGGGGGCCAGGTACACGATCCATCGTCCCAAGCAGCATTCTCATCATGGTTGATGGCTTCGAGGTAGGTGCACCCACCACCCGGTGTGTCAGGGGGAAGGGGACAGTGCTCGGGAGGGAAGAGGCAGCTGCCGTCCTCAAAGGCGGCTTCCGGATTGTAGTTGCAGGCAAACGGATAGGTGCAGCCGCCTACTTCGATGACGACGCACGGCCCATCGGTCCAGCTGATGTTGCCTGCATAGTACTGGGCCACGCAAGAATTCTGGTAGGTATTCCCATCGCAACCGCAGACTTCGGTCACTTCAGGCGAACAATCGATCATCATCCCGAGGTCCAAGTATTCCTGGCTGATGCAGCCGTCGTTGCAGCTGCCCACGCATTCTTCGAGCGTGGCATAGAAGGCGGGGCTGTAGTCAACCGGGCCGATGGTGGTGCCACATCCGCTGATTTCGGTGCAGTAGCCGTTGAGGTGGGTGTAACCCAGGATGGCGTCACAAGGCCCGAAATCCAGGCCGGCCACATTTTCGCAAGGGTCCACTGCCACGTTGTTTGGCGTGATGGTGAGTGTGGCTGTGGTCCACGTCTGGTTGCCACACTCATCTTCTGCATAGAAACCTACCGTAACCGTCACGGTCTCGGTGCAATCAAGGAGGGGGATGGCGTCGAAATCGTTGCCATAACTCACTCCACTGCATGCATCGAAGGCTGCACCGCCTGCGCTGGACGCCGCCCAGGCGAACATGGCGCTTTCCGCTTCAAGAGGATCCGAACACCCTATGGTGGCATCCGCTGGGGGCGAGCTCCACATCGGCCCCGTCGCATCGACCACGGTGATGGTCTGCTGACCGGTGGTGCTGTTGCCGCTTGGATCGGTCGCCGTGAAGGTGCGGATCAAGATGTAGGAGCCGGGACAGTCCCCCGCTAATTCCTCCAAGATTTCGATGAGTTCAACGGAACCGCTGTTGTCGGATGCAGTGGCATCTTCCAAGTTGATGGGGGCGCCGCACTCGGTGGTGAAATCACCTGGCACCGTCAAAAGAGGGGGCGTCACATCGAGGTTGGAACAGGGACCGTCGGTCCAGCTTGTGACGCCAAACCCATTGTAAGCAATGCAGGAATTCGAATAGGTATTCCCGTCGCATCCGCAAACCGGAGAAAATATCCCCGGGCACAAGACAGTCGGGTCGATCACAGATGCGTCAATGCAACCGGGTTGTGACCATGCACTGGGAAGCCAGAACAGGAAGGAAAGGAAGAGCAAGGTGATGCGATACATGCCCATCAATTTACGCATTCTGACCGTAGCCCTTTGAAAACTGCATTCCCCAGTAGGTTGAGCCTCAATCGTATCGGTCTACATTCTGGGCACAAATCAAACAATATGACTGGTTATTATGGATACGAGCTCAATTGGCTCGGCATTACCCTCGCAGCATTGATGCCTTTG
>JAURDB010000064.1 GCA_030828175.1 Flavobacteriales bacterium | reverse complement strand
GCGGTTCGAGCTGTTTGTCAACACCAAGGAGGTTGCCAACGCGTACACGGAGTTGAACGACCCGATCCGGCAGCGCGAGCTCTTCCAGCAACAGGCCAGCGCCAAGGACGCCGGGGACGACGAGGCGATGTTCATCGACCAGGATTTCCTTCGGGCGTTGGAATACGGCATGCCGCCCACGAGTGGGGTCGGCATCGGCATCGACAGGTTGGTCATGATGCTGACGGACCAGACCTCCATCCAGGAGGTGCTCTTCTTCCCGCAAATGCGGCCAGAAGTCTTCCGAACCGGTCCCGATCTCGGTGCACTCGAAGCTTTGGGCATCCCCGCGGATTGGGCACCGCACGTGGCGGCGGCAGGGTTCGACACACCCGAGGCCATCAAGGAAGCCAAGCCCGCGGCGCTTCGGGAAAAGCTCAACGGTTTCCGAAAGAAGAACAAACTGGACCTGCCCGCCCTGCAGATCGAGGAGGTTGAATCCTGGACTGGCGCATGATCCGTCTCTCCCCTTGTTTCCGAAGTTCCTGTGCGGTCCTTCTGGCTTCTTGGGTCCTGATTGGATGCGGGCAGCCTGATGCAGGCAGCGGTTCATCTGACCAAAAAGGTGCTGCGCGAGCAGACAGCGTCACCCTGGTTCTTTCCAAGTTTTATTCCAGTCAGAACTACCGTCATTGGTTGAACAGGCTGGCGGACGCTGACCCTCATCTGCAAAGGCCGCTTCGTTTTGTTCAGGCGTACGGAATGGAGGAAACGGCATTGATGACGGAACTGGGTCGGGCACAAGCCGTGGTCCTGACCGGAGGCGAGGACATCCACCCTGGTCGATATGGACAGGCAGCGGATACCGTGCGATGCGGCAGGATCGACGAGGAACGGGACCGCGTCGAACACCGCTTGCTCGATCACGTTCTCACCACAGGCACACCTTGTCTTGGCGTATGCAGGGGGTTACAGGTCATGAACGTGCACGGAGGCGGCACGCTCAGACCTCACTTGCCTGACGACGGCTTCACGGGGCACCGAGGAGGTCGCCCGGGTGCCACATCCGACACCCTTCACCCTGTCTCGGTCAGCATGGCCTGGCACATGGGTGACGTTCATTTTGATCGCGGAGTGAGCGCCCAAGTGGTGAGTCATCATCACCAGGGCATTGGCAGGCTCGCATCGCGATTTGAAGCTTGGGCGCATGCTGAGGACAGCCTCATCGAAGGAATTCGTTGCACGGATACAACAGCGGTTCCCTTTCTGGTCGGAGTGCAATGGCATCCCGAGCGTTCGGACACGGGACAAGTTCTGACGGATGGTCTGGGTCGCGCGCTTCTGGGTGCCATGTTGGATGCCGAGCTCCGCCTGGATTCAGGTCACTGACCCACTGCGGCCAATCGAAGCGCATCGTCCGATTCCAACTGGGCCATTTCTGCGAGCCGCTCGGCGCACAATTTGCGGAAGGCAACGGAAGCCTCTTCCCGTATGGGCGTCGATGGTGGGAAGTCTTCCTTGAGGTGGTCAACCTGGGCGCCATTCTTCCAAAACCTGAAACACACATGGGGCCCAGTAGCGAGCCCTGTGCTGCCTACGTAGCCGATGACGTCACCTTGCCTTACGGCTTGACCTTCCTTGACGTTCCTGCGGCTCATGTGCAGGTATTGCGTCGTGTAGGTGTCGTTGTGACGGATCTTGACGTATTTGCCATTTCCCTTGGTGTAGCTCGCCTGCGTCACCACACCGTCACCTACTGCGACAATTTCGGTGCCGTGGGGTGCCGCGTAATCCGTACCGAGGTGGGCTTTGACCTTTTTGAGAACGGGGTGGAATCGGCGCTTGTTGAATCGGCTGGAAATCCGACTGAACTCCACCGGTGATTTCAGGAACGCCTTCCGCAGACTCGCTCCGGTTTCATCGAAATAGTCCGCGCCATCGCCCTGGTCGAATGCAAAAGCGGGAAAGTTCCGTCCACGGTGGATGAATTCCGCCGAAACGATGCGCGGCAGGCCCACGGGTTGGTCACTGACCCAGTCGCGTTCGTAAAGGATGCGGAAATGGTCGCCGGGCTGAATCCGGCTAAAGTCAATCGTCCACGCATATACCTGGGACATGGAGTACGCGAGCGTTGTCGTGTGTCCAGCATCTTCCAAGGTTTGGTAGAGGCTGCCCATCACTTCGCCGGCCACGAACTTCCTGCGGGTTTCCGTTGGATAGCGTCCGCGCGAAACCCCGAGGTCGCCCTTGAGGTCGAAGACCACATATTCCCGCTCATCGATTCCGTAGACAAAGTGATGGGCGGTGGAGTCCTCCTTCGAATAGAACAGCCACCAGGGACGGCCTTCTCGCATGCGGCGCACATCGTACTCGTCTCGATGTGCTGTTGCAATGTGGTGCAAGGTGGATGGGCTCACGCCCACAGGGGAAAGCAAATGAGACAGGCTCTGTCCGGAACGCACTTGGCCTTCAGATACCAGCCATTGCAGGGAGTCTGTTTTCAGGCCAAACCGATGGGCCATCTTCTCTTCCTCAGAAACCAATTCCTGAACCGACGGAGCCATGAAGGAAAGGAGAGGAGCAGACGATTCGCTTTGCGTTGCATTGCCGCATCCAGCCCAAACGCCCAAGACCATCATCAGAGGCAGGAGGGGGAACTGTCGTGATGTAGCGTGCATGGACATTACAGAATTCGCACAACAAACATGTGCCGTTCGGGTCCTTGAACGGACCCCAATCGAAAAAGTTTTGCCTGCGTCGGGTTTTAACGTCTTCCGGCCGTCACTTGTGCCCGATGTGCGTCATCACCCATTTGCGGCCCCATTCGGCTTGCTCTTCTGAATTCCAGAGTTCAGGGAAGAAGATGACCTGCTGGAACCGGGGAGGCAAGTACTGCTGCCAATTGGTTCCTCCTGTAGCCGCAATGTCGACGGGGTCCTTCTGCAAATGCCGCACGGCACTCCGATAATGGGAGAGGGGCCAATGGACATTCACCAGTTCATCCAATGAGCGCAAGGCATCCTTCAATTCAGGGGAACGGTCTGACTCCGGGAGGTCGTGCCATTTTTTTCGCAGGTTGGAATGGAACCGTTCTTCGGCAAAGGCGACGATTTGGTTCCGGTACTTGGTTTCAAACTGCTTGAGGGTCAGCGTAGGCTTTCCAGAGGCCAATTCAGTGGCTCCCCGCCGCCAATACAATTCATCGAACATGGATTCCACATCCTCGAATCCATGCCCTTTTCGAGGGGCCCGCAACTCGACATGGACGAGTTGGTCCATGGATGTGCAGGCCAATTCCACCATGCGGTATTGAACGCTCTGGAATCCGCTCGAGGGCAGAAGGGACATCCGGAATTTCAGGAATTGGCCCCGATCCAGTCCGTCTACCATGACATCGAAGCTGTCTACGAGGACTTGGAAGTATCGGTTGATGCGCCGCACCCGTTCCAACATCTCTGATCCGCTTGGATTGGAGGATTGATGCAGTTGGGCCAATTCGTGCAGGGCCAGTTTGAAGTAGAGTTCGGTAGTCTGGTGGTAGACGATGAAGATTTCCTCGTCGGGAAAGGGAGTCACCGGGTTCTGCAGGCTGAGCAGTGTGTCCAGGCTGATGTAGTCCCAATAAGTGGGAAAGTCGGCATACAACAGCCCGTCGAGGTAGGACACGAGGTCCTGACCCATGGCGGCATATTTGTCCCTCAATTGCTCGAGTCGCTCAAGTACCGCGGGCTCGAAAGTGTGTTTATCGGACATGGGGACGAATTTACTGCGCACCGGTTGCGATTGGCGCTCTGGAATGGGCTACAAGCTCCAATCGGAGAGAACCCACGAGGAGGTCCGTCTTTACCAGGACAGGGATTCGGTGGACATCTGCACTGATGTAAACGGTCAGGTCGTCTTCGTCCTTCCAGATCCGCCCTTCCATCACCACAGGCTGGAATGACCAACAATCAAAGGTTCCCGCATTCACTTTGATGCGCTCAGAACCGGTCTTTCTCGCGCGCACGAGGTGCACTTCACCGTCGAGAAACGTCGGAATTTCCACCAGTCCACCGTCGGGGATGGAATCCAGCGGCAATTGCCTGGCGAATTGGAAGGAAGACACCAGGTCCTGACAGAACGCAGGCAGGACTTGATGCCGGGTTCCCTTGGCATCTTCTGTGGTCGCGAGGCGTCGACCCGGATCAAAACGGATGTCTCGTTCCAGCCGGTAACCTCCTTCGCGCACACTGCGGATGAACCGATGGGGGAACAGGCCTTCGGCATCCACATGGGATTCATAGTGGTCTCGGACCTTGAAAACCCAGTCCAGTGCCCCTGTGCTGCGACCGGCTCCGACGACCCGGAGGGTTTTTCGTCCTTCGTATTCCGGTCCCATTTCTGTTCGGAGCTCCGCTTCTCCGGCTTGAATGAGTCCGTACCGCACGGAGTAGCGTAGATGCTCTGCGGCGTCCTTTCGCATCCTGGCCAATGTTCGGAGGGGAAGGGCGGGCAAGGCCAGGGCGGAATCAGCAGAAATGAGTTCCGGGCGCCAGTGGTCAACTGGAATTCGAGCAGAATCCGATTGCTCCCACGAGCAAAGCGCTGAGGCCCCGAGGAGGCAGTAAACGAGAGCGGTTCGCATGACCATGGCGCACCGGAATCAAATTCGGTGCCGAAAATGCCCGTCAGTCCTGACCGAGGTGGGCGATGCACTTGAGCTCCACCGCGATGGGGGTAGGCAATGCATTGATTTCCATGGTGGTACGGCAAGGGCGCCGCGCCGGGTCCACGCCCTCGAAATGCTCGCGGTACACGCGGTTCCACGTTGCGAAGTCGCGTTGCATGTCGGTGAGGAACACGGTGATGTCGACCAGGTCCTCCCATTTGGCACCCTCGGACTCGAGGATGGCCTTGACATTGGCCAGTACGCCCCGCGCCTGTGCCTCGAAGTCAAAGGCCGTGAAGTTGCCGTTGTGGTCCTGCGTCAATCCAGGCACGCCTTCGTCGTGGGTGCCACTGCCGGGTATGCGCGGTCCGACACCGCTCAGGAAAAGCAGGTCGCCTACGCGGCGGGTCAAGGGATACAGTCCGACGGGTTTGGGGGCGTTGCTCATGGATGGGGTTGAACTTGGGTTGGCGTCAATTTTGGATGGGCCCATGCCCGGTCAGCCGTGCATGGTTTCTTTCTTGCCGTAGTTCTGAATGACTTCGGCTTCGTGTTCCAGGAACTGTTGCCAACGGGCATCGACGTCGATTCGGCCACCGTATTGGCGAGCAAATCCGATGAATGTCGTGTAGTGCTGCGCCTCGCTGACCATCAACCCGTGGTAGAAGGTTTTGAGGTCCTCGTCGGCAATGCGTTCCGACAACATGCGGAACCGCTCGCAGCTTCGGGCCTCGATCATGGCGGCCAGCAACAGCCGGTCGACCAATTGTTCCTCTCGGCTTCCTCCTTTCTTGATGAAGGCGGCAAGGTCGTGGATATAGGGGTCCTTGCGCTCCGGCCCCAGCGTCCAGCCCCGCTGCTTGATTTTCTCGACCACCATGCCGAAGTGCTCCATCTCCTCCATGGAAATGCGGGTCAACTCCTCGACCAGGTCCGTGAGTTCTGGGTAGCGGACAATGGTGGAAATGGCGTTGGATGCGGCCTTCTGTTCGCACCAGGCGTGGTCCGTCAGCACCTCGCTGATGTTCGACTCAACCAACTTGACCCAACGGGGGTCGGTGGGCAGTTTGAGTCCGAGCATGACGCTTTCGCTTCCTTCGCCCATGGCTCAGCTGTTCATGGCGTCCTCGATGGCTTCGGCCTCCACGGGGATGTCGCCCATCAGGTCATCGAATCCGTCCTCGCGGATCACGATGTCGTTTTCCAGGCGGATGCCGAGTCCCTCTTCGCGGATGTATATCCCGGGCTCCACCGTGAAAATGTGTCCGGCTTGAATGGGCTCGTGCCACAGGCCCACGTCGTGTACGTCCAAGCCGATGAAGTGCGAGGTGCCGTGCATGAAGTACTTCTTGTAAGCGGGCCATGCAGCGTTTTGCTTTTCGACGTCGTGCCGGTCGATCAGGCCGAGGCCGAGGAGCTGGGCTGTCATGAGGTCCCCGACTTCCTTGTGGTAATCGTGCAGGCTGACACCGGGGCGCAGGAGTTTCATTGCATCGCGCATCACGCTGAGCACCGCGTCGTAAACCTTGCGCTGGCGGTCTGTGAACCGACCCGAGACGGGCAAGCAACGCGTCATGTCACTGGCATAGTTGCCGTACTCGGCGCCCACATCCATCAGCAGCACATCTCCGTCCTGGCAGACCGCACTGTTCTCGATGTAGTGCAGCACACAGGCGTTGGCCCCGCTGGCGACGATGGGGGTGTAGGCGAATCCTCGGGAACCCTTGCGCACAAACTCGTGCAGGTATTCGGCCTCCACCTCGAATTCCGTGACGCCGGGCTTCACGAATTTCATCACGCGGTTGAATCCATCACGGGTGATGCCGCAAGCGTGGCGCATCCGCTCGATTTCCTCTTCGCTTTTCACACTGCGGACGCGGTGCAGGATGGGGGCACTGCGCTCAATGCGGATGTGGGGATAGGTTTCGGTGAACCATTTATTGAACCGGGCTTCACGGGTTTCCACCACGATTTTGGCCCGCGTGTGCTCGTTCTGGTGGAGATAGCAGCAACTGCACTCGGTCACGAGACGCTGTATGGTCCGATCCAGCATGGAAAGCCACTGGACGTTTCGGACCCCGGTCTGCGCCGTGGCTTGTTCTTTGGTCAGCTTGGCGCCTTCCCAGATGGCGATTTCCTCATTGGTCTCCGTGACGAACAGGATCTCGCGGTCCGCAGGATTGTGGGCGTCAGGGAAAACCAGCAGCACCGTTTCCTCCTGGTCCACCCCCGTGAGGTGCAGCATGTTGGAGTCCTGGCGGAAGGGCAGGGTGCCGTCCGCGCTGGTGGGATAGGTGTCGTTGGAACTGAACAGGGCCATGGCGCCTGGACTCAGGGCATCGCAAAAGGCGTTGCGGTTGCGGATGTAGTTCTCTGCAGAAAGGGGCGAATAGCGCAGCATGGCCCCGAAGTTACGGAGCGTCAGGGCCGCACCGCACGCAACAGTGAACCCGTGGGCAGGATTTGCCCGGTTCCGCTTTTCAGGCACAATTCACCCGCTTCCATCGCGGCATCCGGCAGGGCGGACTGCCATAGGTTTTGCAAGGTGGAAGGACTCAATCCTGAGTAGGTGTTCATGATCACGGCCCCGCCCGGCGCCACGACGCTTGCGGCGGCTTCGATGAGCCTGAGGACCTGGTCCTCCAACTTCCATTTCTCGCCTTTCGGTCCCAGTCCCCAGGAGGGGGGGTCCATGACGATCAAATCATAGGTGTTGCCGCGCCGGGCTTCCCTCTCAGTGAACTTCAAGGCGTCCTCCACACACCAACGGATGCCCTCCAGACCGGACAATTCCATGTTCATCCGCGTCCAGGTCACCACCTGTTTGATGGCGTCCACGTGCGTGACCTCAGCGCCGGCCGCCCTTGCGGCCAAGGAAGCCCCGCCGGTGTAGGCAAATAGGTTGAGCATGCGTTTGCCGGGACCCAGGCGATCGGCAATCCAGTCCCAGTTGGCTCCCTGCTCCGGAAAGATGCCGACATGCTTGAACCGGGTCATTTCCAGCGAAAAATGGAGGGAATTGCCCGATGCCAAAGGATACTGGATTTCCCAATTGTCCGGGACGCTTTGAAGGGGCATCCAATGTCCTTTCGTGCGTCCTGTGGGGGCGAACTCAGCAGCGGCCATCCCACGCCACTCCTGTTCCGACAAGCCGGGAGCCCAGATGGCGTGGGGCTCCGGGCGGATCAGGACCAGGTCGCCAAAGCGCTCGAGGCGCTTGCCGTTCCCACAGTCCAGCAACTCGTGGTCGCGCCACCGCGTCGGAAACCAACGGTGCAGGGACCGGGCATCCTCTGGGGTGGGGTATGAGTCTTGGGCCATGGGACCGCGAAGTTCGCAACAGGAGGGTGACAATGTTTGGATTTGCGTGTCGAATCGCCCCGCGACAGACCGACCTTGCAGTAAATCGATCGACGTATATGGCGGGCAAGCGAAAAGCTGGAGGGAAGAATGAGGGGAAGCGCAAGCCGGGCAAGCATTCCGGAGGGGCACATCGGCGAGGGTCCGGCCGACCGGATGCCGGGCCTGTGGGTGGCGGTCAGCGCCTCAGTGGTGCGAGCCGATACCTGGCCGATGTGATGGAGGTCTTCCGCAAGCTTCCGGGCCGCCCCATGAATGCGCGTCAAGTGGCGAGCACCATGGGCATCGCGGATCGGGACATCCAGGAAATGCTGCACCTGCTGATGCGCGAGCAGACCAGCAAGCGCAAGTTGGTTGAGGTCGGTCGGGGGAGGTTCATGCTGCCGGAGAGCGCGTCGTCCGGTCGCAATTCAGGCAGTGGAAAGGACCGCGGCGGACGCGGTGGATCCGCTGAGAATTCCGGCAAGGCGCTGCAAGGGACCATCCAGATTTCGGCTTACGGAAAGGGATACGTCAGCATACCTGGCGAATCCGACGACATCATGATCCCCAAGGGCCACACGGGTACGGCTTTCTGGGGCGACACCGTGGAATTGGGTTGGATGCGAAGGGGGCGCAAGGAGGTTCCGTATGTGGCCGAGGTGGTCAAGCGCGCGCGGGACCTGTATGTGGTCATGCTCGAGCCCGTCAAGGATTACGCTTTTGGCATTCCCACTGACAAGCGGCTGCACCGCGACTTCCTGATTCCCGCGCGGTTCCTGCACGACGCACCGACCGACGTGAAGGTGGCGGTTCGCCTTCAGGACTGGGCCTCGCCGGATGACCCGCCCATCGCTGAGGTAGTGGAAGTCCTCGGCGCGCCCGGCGTCCACGAAGCGGAGATGCACGCCATCCTGCTGGAGTTCGGATTGCCCTATCACTTTCCTGAAGAGGTCGAAGCTGAGGCAGCGAAGATTCCCACGGAACTTCCAGCGGCAGAGATCAAGAAACGACGCGATTTCCGCGACATCACCACGTTCACCATCGACCCCGAAGACGCCAAGGATTTCGACGATGCCTTGAGCATTCGCGACCTGAAAAACGGCAACCTCGAGGTCGGCGTGCACATCGCGGATGTGACCCATTACGTGCGCCCCGGTGGGCTCATCGAGGAAGAGGCCGTGGAGCGCGCTACCAGTGTGTACCTCGTGGACCGGACGATTCCCATGCTGCCAGAGGTCCTGTCAAACAACCTTTGCTCGCTGCGCCCCAACGAGGACCGCTTTGCCTTCAGCGCGGTCTTCGAACTCGACAAGGATGGCATGGTCGTGAAGGAGTGGTTCGGTCGCACAGTCATCCATTCCGACCGCAGATTTACTTATGCCGAAGCGCAGGAGCGCCTGGAAACCGGGGAGGGAGACTTGGCCGACGAGGTCCGGCGATTGGATCGCCTCGCCCGAAAAATGCGCGCGCGACGGTTCAAGGCGGGGGCCATTGATTTCGACACGGAAGAGGTGCGTTTCCGGTTGGACGACAACGGCAAGCCTGTGGAGGTGATGATCAAGCGGATGATGGACGCCAACCGTCTCATCGAGGACTACATGCTCCTTGCCAACGTCCGGGTGGCAAAGTGGATTGCGGGTTGCAAAGGCCAGCGCCCACCCGGCGGAGTGTACCGCGTTCACGATTCACCTGATCCCACAAAACTGAAATCGCTGCGGATGTTCGTGGCGCAGTTCGGTTACAAGATGGCGGACACGGAGCCCGGCCAGGCCCATCGCGCGATCAGCCAATTGCTGAAGATGGCGCAAGGCAAACCCGAGGAGCCCATCATCAAGCAGATGGCCATCCGGTCCATGGCGAAGGCGGAATACGCCACCGACAACATTGGCCACTATGGCCTGGCGTTTGAGCACTACACGCACTTCACCTCGCCGATCCGCCGCTACCCCGACATGATGGTGCACCGCAGCCTCCAGCATTACCTCGACGGGGGTGGGAGCATCGATACATCGACGCTCGACGGCCCCTGCGCCCACAGCAGTGAGCGCGAGAAGCGGGCAGCGGAAGCCGAGCGGGCCAGCATCAAGTACAAGCAGGTGGAATTCATGGGCGCCCAGCTCGGCGCCGAATTCACGGGTGTGGTGAACGGCATCTCCTCCAAGGCGGTCTACATCGAATTGAAGGAAAACAAATGCGAGGGCTACGTTGACATAAAAGGCATATCCACGGATCGGTTTTCCGTGGACCCCGAGCGGCAGTGCCTCGTGGGTCTGCATACCGGACAGATCATTGGGATGGGGCAGGAAGTGCGCATCCAAGTGGTCCGCGCCGACGTGCAGCGCAGGGAATTGGAATTCGATTGGCTCGGAACCGTCAGCTAGGCGCGCAGGCAATGCGTATTTTCGCATCGTCACGCAGCGGCGTGCCATGCGCTCTTAGCTCAGTTGGTTAGAGCAGGGGACTCATAATCCCTGGGTCGCGGGTTCAAGTCCTGCAGGGCGCACCAGAAGTTGGGGTCAGAGCAGCTGGCTCAACAACAGAATGAGGTCGGACGTTGTGATCAAGCCGTCGCCATTCAAATCGTACATGGCGTTGGCCTTCGTCACAGGCTGCATGAAGTTGGCCAGGAGTTGAAGAAGATCGCTCAGGGTCATGTTTTCCTGTTTTTCTCGGTGCAAATTTCCGTTTTCAACGACCTAAAGAGGTGAAGGGAACGTTATCCGTTTGCACCATCAAATTTACCAAAAAATAGACAAACAGCTAAGAAATTAAGACGAATTTAATATTATCTCCGTCAACACCAGGTGACGGGACTTCAAAATCACAGGGGTCTTGTCTTGCTTCGGGAATGCAGAGTTGGCGTATCTTCGCCCCCCTTTTCGGGCAATTAGCTCAGTTGGTTCAGAGCGTTCGCCTCACACGCGAGAGGTCACTGGTTCGAATCCAGTATTGCCCACCCCGCCCAAGGGGCCTTACCCCCAACCCAAGGCCCCGGCCCCGCTCCCGATAGGACGCGGGGCTTTTTTCTGCGGCTTCGCAGCGGGCGATGTTTCTTTGCCGCACGGCCCCGTAGTTCAACGGATAGAATAAGCGTTTCCTAAACGTTTGATCCAGGTTCGATTCCTGGCGGGGCTGCCAATTTTGAGCCGCATACGGCTACTGCTACAACGAGCCCTTTGACGGAATCCAGATCCACGCCCCCACGCCTTGACGGTTCTTGGCAGCGGCTGCTTGGCGGCTCCGGCAGGGTGCTTATCCTTAAAGTCGCCGGAGCCTTTGGCGGATTCCTGTTCTCTTTGCTGGTCGCCCGGAAATTCGGTGACGACGCCCTGGGCAGGGCGGAATTGTTCGTCCTGGCCATTACTGTCGGCTCAACGCTGCTGCGATTGGGCGCCGAAGGCGCCGTGGTCAAGTTGTTCAGTGGATGGTCCTCTGGGGGACAGTATGCGCGCATTGCCCAGCGATTCAAGGGTTGGTCCTGGCCGATGTGGGCCGTGGCGGGTGCGGTCATTTTGGTGGGGGTCCTTGCTCCCATGGACCTCATCCTGATTCGCCTTGAGGGCTGGTTGGGATTGGCCATCGGTGCATGGGTTCTGATCGGGTGGTCCGGTGAAGCGTTGCGCGGAACAGGGCGTGTGGGATGGTACGCTTTGCTCCAGCCGGGTTGGTGGATGCTGCTCGCCGGGATCTTCATGGTGCTGCTCGGCATGAAGCCGGTTCCCGCCTTGTCCGTTACGGGCTGTGTGCTGGCCCTGTTGGGCATGGCTGGCGCCATGTCCTTGTTTGCCAGACAGGCCGGGAAGGAGGGTCGGTTGCTTCAGCCGGGAGCCTATGCTGACAGTCAAGCCATGATGAGGTTGGCGGGTCCGATTTGGCTGGGCAGCATGTTGCACCTCGTTTTGAGTTGGGCAGACACCGCGCTCATTGCGGCGTGGTTGTCCGAGTCTGATGTCGCCCACTACCGGTCGGCTTTTCGGTTGGCGGCGCTGCTGACCTTCACGCAATTTGCCGTCAATGCACTGGGAGCTCCCACTTTTGGCGCGCTCCATTCACAAGGCGACACGGAGGGTTTGCGCCGCGCGGTCCACCGCATTGGATGGATGAACACAGCCGTCGCATTGCCGGGAATGGTATTTCTCGTCGTTTTGGGCTCTTGGTTGCTGGGCTTTTGGGGCCCGGCTTTTGCGCAACCGCATGTCTACCGCGCGCTGTTGATTCTCGCTGCAGGCCAGTGCTTCAATGCTCTGTGCGGCCCCGTGATGTACCTGCTGAACATGACAGGAGGCGAAAGGGCGGGCTTGGCGATCCTGGCCGTTTCAGCTGCGGCGCAACTGAGTGCAGCGGCCTTTCTTGTCCCGGAAATGGGGCTTGTGGGGGCGGCCTGGTCGGCGGCTTTGGGGATGTTGTTTTGGAATGCCCTCGGCGTGGTCTACATCCGCAGGCAACACGGGTTCTTGATGATTTCATTGCTGAACGGATGGTGGAAGCGAAGCTGAACTTCTTTCTCATCGGGGCCCCCAAGGGAGGGACCACCCTCGTCCACGAGAGGCTGTCCCTCCATCCCCAGGTCTTCCTCAGCCCGGTCAAGGAACCGAACCACTTTTCCGTCGACATAGATCCTTCGCGGTTTTCTGCCGCCTTCAGGGCCAACACCAAATTGGATGCGGCAGCCTACCTGTCGAAAAAACCACTGGTTGCCAGGCAAGTGGGCTTTT
>JAURDB010000063.1 GCA_030828175.1 Flavobacteriales bacterium | reverse complement strand
CGCGGTACAGCAAACCAGGCAGGTCCTGACCTTTCTCCCGGGCCGCATGGGCGTAAGCCTCCGTTCCGCCAAGGCCACGCTTGTTGAAGATCAACGTGTGGTCCCGGAGCACGGCCGGCACGCATTGGTCAAACGGCACACCGCGCTCCAGCATCCGCTGCGGATTCATGTTGGAGCCGTAGGCGAAGTACCAGCAGGGATCCTCCAGGCGCCCCGCATCGGACCAGCGACCGGTGTGGACGAGCGTGGATGCCGGCCGCTCATGGAGGTAAATGAAGGCCTGATGCACCTCTCCGGAATCACCGATGCGCACGCCCACCTTCTCCCGGCGGTACCATGAGGCCTCCGGATTGTCCGGAACGCAGCCCTCCAGCCGATCGAGATCGGCCAGCGTGCGGTCATCCACAGCAAAAAGCTCGCCGTGGACGGGCCCGATCGGCAGGTCGCGACCCACAAAAGGAATGCCGCGGCGGCCCCGCTCATCGACCAGCGTGCGCATGACGAAGTCGTCTTCCGTGACCGCAGTACCGAGGAACTGAGAGCCGGCAAGAAGGCCGTGGTTGGAGCACCCGCGTTGCAAGGTGCCGTATACGAAAACGGAGTGAAGAGAAGAAGAGTAAGCGAAAACAATAAGGGTTTAAAAATGAGAACACAAAAATCCAGCAGAAACACCACACAAGTGAAATCCCGTCAAGCTTGACGACATTCAAAAAGAAGTATGGATTTGGTCAATAAAACAGTAAAAAAGCGGGGCGGCGCCCACCGGCACCGCCCCGCACGCTGCTCCCGCCAGAATCCGCAACACCCAGCGGACCCGGCTACAGAAAATCAGCCGAGGTAGACGTTCATCCCCGCGAGGGTGTCGGTGGAACGCAAACAGACGATTGCCTTGTCTCGGATCTGGCGAACCCGCTCGCGGGTCACATCAAACCGAGCGGCAATCTCATCCAGGCTGCGGGCCTTGACGCCACCGAGACCGAAGTACATGCGCAGGCAATCGGCCTCCTTCACGGTCAAAGTCTGCAGCGCGTCGGCCACCTCGCGCTCGAGGTCCGCCGCCTCCAGCTCACGGTCGAGGGGCGCCGCGCCCTCATCGGCCATGACGTCCAATCGGGTGCCGGCTTTGGGGTCGTCGCTGAGGGGCGCATCGAAGCTGACCTGCCTTTGGTCGAGCTCCACACAACCCGTCACCAGGTCGTGCTTCAGATCGAGTGCTTCGGCGAGCTCCTCGGTAGTCGGCATGCGTTGGAACTCCTGCTCCAAGTTTGCCGTCGCCTTCTTCACCTTGTACATCGCCTCGAGCTTGTTCGAGGGAATCCGCACGGTGCGGCCGTGGTCCTGAATCGCTTTGAGGATGTTCTGGCGGATCCACCACACAGCATAGGAGATGAATTTGAAGCCCTTGGTGTGGTCAAATTTCTGGGCTGCGGTCAACAGACCGAGGTTGCCCTCGTTGATGAGGTCGCTCAGAGAAAGTCCGAGGTTCTGGTACTTCTTGGCTACTGACACCACAAAACGCAGGTTGGCCTTGACCATCTGGTCGAGGGCCTCGAGGTCGCCGTTTTGGATGCGGATGGCAAGGTCGACCTCCTGATCCGCCGTCAGGAGTTCGTATTTGTCAATTTCACGGAAGTAGTGTTGGATGGATTCGGAATCGCGATGGGTGGTACTGGCGGTGATGACGAGTTGTTTCAATGGGCTTTGGGTTTGGGGTGAATGAAAAGGGAACGGGGTAAATGGGGAATTGAAAACGGGTAAAAGGGTACTTGACGGAGACGAAAAATGGGTATGTGGATACTCGATATGGGAGGTGAAAAAAGGGACGGACAAGGGAGACGGTGGCGGATGAAAAGGTTGCCTGATGCAGGTCAATGAATGAGGGAAACGGAGGGAAGCAAGCGCGTATTGCACAATGCAACAACCGTGCCTAAACACCATGTCTGTCAGACAATTAACCCCTCTTCAGACAACACCTGACAGAACGGCGGAGGGGGGCGGAGCGGGGGCGCAGCGCCAATTGGGGATGCGCCCCGCCGCGGATCAGGTGACGTCCGTATCAGGGCCGCAATCAACCTTCTGGCCATCGCGGTCGGTCCACAAAACGAACTGACGGTACAGGCGGATGCGATAAGGCTCACCAGCATCCCCATCGACCGTGTAGAGCCCTGCCTCTCGAAAGCCCAGGACTTCGCGAAAAGACCGGCGGATCTTGGAGAGGTGCTGCTGGAGTTTGCCGTCTTCGTCCTCTGCCACTGCCCTCATGCGCGCCGCCTGTTCGGCGAGCGTGCCCTTGTTGGCCATCACCTGGTAGAGACGGGCCAACGTGTCCACGTGATGGGCATCGCGCAGGTCGACCAACCGGACCCCTTCCGGGTGCAGCAGGAAAAACTGGTACAACGCCCGCTGTATGGGCGACATCGATACGCGGCGACCGGGAAGGTCCACCTGCTGGCCATAGCCTGAGATCTTGAGCCGGCCGGGCTCCGGGTCCAAGCGCCAGCGGCGGCGGAACATGAGGTCCCGGCGCACGCGGTCCATCACACGGAAGCAGTCGATCACCACGTTGGGATCCAAATGCCCCAACTTGATGCGGCTGCGGATCCGCGCCATGCACTCCGGGCAGGCATCGGCCGTGCGCATCTTGAGGCTGATGTCCTGCTTGTCCATGCACAAGTCCATGATGCAACCGCGCGCCTCATCATGCATCCGATAGGACATCTCGTCCAACGTGTCGTACATCCCCCGCATGATGATGTTGCTGGCCAGCAGAAACGTCACAGGCAGGCGGAACGACGTAGCGGTGAACAGATTCCAATCGTCGGCGTGCATGTAGTGGCTGTTGCCTTGCCCAATGCTGAACCAATTCCCGGCATGGCGGGTGCGGGACAGCAGCACGATCACGGTATCCGGCGCCAAGTCCGCTCGCTTGCGGATTTCGGCGATGACCTCGAAAATGGCCTCCGTTTCCAGGTTGCCCCGGCCATTGCAGGCGGAGCGCACCAGTTCGGTCACGGATTCCAGGGACAACATCGGTCCCTCAGAAAAACGCAGATGCCGAAGGGGACCGTTGGCCCCCTTCAGCAATGCTGCGAACGACGTTTCTTCTACGTCCAGCGTGCGGTATATGAATACTTCCAAAATGCGGTTTCGTGCTACAATTTAAAGACGCGAAAAAGCCATAAAAGTTGCCTCCTCAAAACAAATTAAATCGACGGCGCTTCTCGGCAATGATGCCATTGACCTCGGCGTGCATGTAAGGGCTGTAACCATCCAGCTCCTCCTTGGCAAAACGCCTTGTTCTACGGGCATCCATTCCAATCGCACGCCCCACCTCGAGGGGGTCCACATCCGCTCCGATGAAGCGGAATTCCCACCCTTTCTGGGTCAGGTTATCGATCAACAAACGAAGGGCGCCAGAGGAAAAAATTCGGCTGGCATTTTCGTACCCATCCGTGAGCGTCATGATGGAGATGGAAGTGCCCTTGGAAGGCGCGTCCTCCCCCACGTGGTCGATGGTACGGGTGATGAGCGTGCCGAGGGCGTCATAGAGGGCCGTGCATCCCCTCAGCTGGTATTGCTCCTCGCGGAATTCACGGATCTCGCCAATCGGCTTGGGGGCGAACCACATGCGGTAATCGTCGCTGAAATCCGAGACGGAGAACTTGATGTTCTGGTCGGGATTGTTCTTCTGGACCTCCCGCATCGCAGCGGACTGTTCATTGAGGGTGGACAAGGTGGTGTCATAGCAGTTCTGCATGCTGCCGGATGCATCGAGGAGGACATAGTGCAAGTGGTCTTGCTTCATGGTGTGGAGGGGTTTGGATGTGCTTGGCGGCCCCACCGCGGAGCCGCTGACGGGACATATATACCGGACACAATCCCCCTTTTCGACCCACGTCAACCTTGACGTAATTCGTTTCAAACCTTGCCCCATTTGGGGGCCTCCTTACCTCAATTCAGGTAGACCTGCAGGTCCTCCAGCGGCATCTGGGTGCGGAGGGAACGCAGGGCGCGGTCGCGGATTTGGCGGACCCTTTCGCGGGTCACCTCCATGCGCTCGCTGATCTCGCCGATGGTCATGGGCTGGGGCATGCCGATGCCGAAGCAGCAGCGCAACACATCGCGCTCCCGGCGGCCCAATTGCTCGAGCATGGCCTCCACGCTCCCCGCCATGTCCTGATGCTCCAAATCGGCGTCCGGCATAGGGTCCTCCGACGGCATGAAGTCGCCCTTCAAAGCCGAGTCCCGGTCGTCCTCGCCCACAGGGGCGTCCATGGAAGCCGTCTTCAAGCCGTTCTTCCGGGCCTGGTCCACCGCCTCGAGGGAGATGTCCATGAAATCGGCCACCTCGTAGTCCTGCGGCTCGCGCTCGAGCAGCTGCTCCAGGTGCTCCGTAGCGGAGCGGACCTTGAGCATCTGCCCCACTTGATTGGACGGAACGCGCACCACCTTGCCGGTCTTGGACGCCGCATCCATGATGCTCTGGCGGATCCACCACACGGCGTAGGAGATGAACTTGAAGCCCTTGGTGTGGTCGAACTTCTGGGCGGCCTTGATCAGGCCAATGTTGCCCTCGTTGATCAGGTCCACGAGGGACAGGCCGATGTACTGGTACTTCTTGGCCACCGACACCACAAAGCGGAGGTTGGCCTCGACGAGCTGGTCGAGGGCACGCTGGTCTCCATTCTGAATCCGTATCGCCAATTCCACTTCTTCCGCCGCCGTGATCATGGGCTTGCGGTTCACATCGGCCAGGTAGGCATTGAGGGCGGCGCTGTCGCGCTGCGTGGTGGAGGTGGTGATAACGAGTTGCTTCATGGCAATGCGGCGATACAAAGGTGACAATTCAAGGGCCTTTCAGGTTGCCTATACATGATAAATCCGGTGCCTGATTAAGGAATTTTTGGTGTAAAGCACCCCTTTCGGGTCATCTCGTCGCGCACATGGTCGCCCAATCGGCTCATCTTACCTTCCGAACATGATTCGCTCGAGGGGGAATTTCATGCGCTGCAAGGCTTCTTTTTGGGCCATTTGCCTGCTCGCAGCTCGCCCATTTCCGGCGCAGGAATCCGTCCTCTTCCAAAGCGGTGACCTGGGTTATGACTGCTTCCGCATTCCTGCACTGGTCCAATGGGACGCGGGCGAACTGTTTGCCTTTGCCGAAGGCCGCCGCGGAGGATGCGCCGACTTTGGCAATGTGGACATCCTGATGCGCCACAGCAACGATGGCGGGGCCACCTGGAGTCCCGCGCAGGTGGTGGTCGACAATGGCGACCTGCAGGCCGGCAACGCCACACCCGTCGTAGATCGCATGGACCCCGCCCACCCTGCCGGACGCTTGCTGCTGTTCTACAACACGGGCACGGCTTCCGAATACGACACCCGCATGGGCCTAGGGCGGCGGCGCGGATTCATGACCGCCTCCACCGACCGCGGTGCCACGTGGTCCACCCCGGTGGATCTGAGTCCACAGGTGCACATGGACCGCCACAGCGCCCGTCCCGAAGTCGACGCCCGCACCCTCGCCTTCGCGCCCGGGCACGCCCTTCAGCTCCAGCGCGGCCCGCATACCGGCCGCCTTTTCGTTCCCGCCAACCACTCGCTCGGACCGCCGCAGGAGGACTTTCGCGACTACCAGACCTACGGCGCGTATTCCGACGACCACGGCGCCACCTGGCGCATTTCGGCCGACCTCGGCGTCCCGTCCTCCAACGAGGCCATGGCCGCCGAACTCGACGATGGCACCCTGCTCCTGCTCGTGCGCATGCAGAACGCCACGGATCGCCTCAAGCGGCTTGCCCGCAGCAGCGACGGCGGCGCCACCTGGGACACCACCTGGATGGCTGCCGCATTGACCACCCCCGTATGCCAAAGCGCCCTGATCCACGACGCGGTCCGCAGCACCACCTGGCACCTCGGTCCTGCCGATACCGCCACCCGAAGCCAGCTCACCCTGTGGTCCTCCGACAACGGAGGCCTCCATTGGACACGGCACAGCGTACCCTGGCCGGAATCTGCCGCCTACAGCGACATGGTCTTGCTCCACCACCCGGCTACGGACGAGTCTTCACGCGATCGAAAGCCTTCAACCTTGGGGGTGCTCTACGAGCGCAACGACTACGCGGAAATTGTCTTTGACCTCCTGAAGGTGGAATAGGCGTCAGGGCTGCGGCAGGACATATTCCGAGCCCACGGCATCGAGGGCGCGCAGCAAGGGCCCGCGCACATGCATCGCCCCTTCTTCCGACAAGTGGTGGTGGTCCACAAAGGCCGTGTGCGGCAGTGAGTCCCGGCCCAAACCGAGGTAATGGACTCCGGGGAGGGAGCCCGCTGCCTGCATGGCCGAAGCATAATCCGCCACGGCCTCCTCATTCAACCGGGGGAAATACCCCGGATGCAAGGGGTGCTCGATCAAAATGAGATTCCAACCCGCTTCGTCCGCCAATTCGAGAATGCGCGCGAAGGCCCAGCGGGAAACGGACGCCTGCTCAAACCAAGGGTCATGCAGCTGCTTCGCACTCAACTGCACCTGGTAATCGGCGGGCACATGACGGTGGTTCGGCACGTACCCCATCCACTTTTCGATGCGCCGCAGCTGGGCCGATTGCAACACGAATTGTCCGCGCAAAGCCAGTGGCAGTTCCGACGTGAACAGGTCCCCAAAACGGAAGGCCGGCGCCGACATCCCCAGGGCGGACTGAACCCATCCATCTCCGCCGTCCCATCCCCGCAGCCGGGCCTCGGCAATCGGGCCGAATTTGTCGGGCCAAATGGTCAACAGCACCGTGCGGGTGTCGCTGTCTGCGGGGCGCGCCGCCACGAAGGCCCGCATGTGGAAATAGGTACTGACCAGGTCCTGCGCAGGCGTATTGAAACGCGGAACCTTCGGCAACGCCACATCACCGGCGTGGCTGTCCCCAAAGAGCACCACAGGAAACCGGTGGGCCCGCTCATACTTCTCCGTCGACAGCGGCGCTATGGCCTGGCGCAGGGCCATGACTCCGGCCAAGGCAAGCAACACAATCGCGGCAGGACGGAGAAACAAAGCCATCAGAAAGCGAAATAGATGAATTCCTGTGAAGCGTGACGCGTTCCATAGATCCAAGCTGCCATGACCATCAGCGCCTCCACCCAAGGTGCGCTCCAGATCCCCCTCCAAATCCAGCGCACACCCCAGCGGAATTGAACCCACTCCAAGAGCAGGAACAGCGACAGGACCCATCCGAAAATGGTTTCCTCACAAGGCAACTGCATTCCACCGCCGGGTCCTTCCTTGCAGGGGCTCCAGAAATGGGAAAAGTCGGCCCAGGTCGCGGCGTTCCATCCCTCCGGTCCCCATCCGCTGCCCATGCGTCCGAGCATCTCCAGGGCATGCGCCATCCCGTCGGCACGAAAAAAGACCCACGCAAAGCACACCACGCCAAACGTCCACAGGGCCTGAAAACCGTGCCACCAACGCCATCGGCCTTCCTCCTTGCGGTTCCTGCCCATCACAAACAGCGGAATGAAGAACAGCGCGTGCACCCCACCCCACGTCACGAACTTCCAATCCGCACCGTGCCACAATCCACTGACCAGGAACACCACTGCCACATTGCGCAATGCGCGCACCTTGCCGTGTCGGGAACCGCCCAATGGGATGTACAGGTAATCCCGAAACCAGGTGTTGAGTGAAATGTGCCACCGCCGCCAGAACTCACCGAGGTCCCGCGAGAAATAGGGGAAGCGGAAATTCGACCGCAGCCGAATCCCGAACAGCCGCGCCGTTCCGATCGCTATGTCCGAGTAGCCGCTGAAGTCGCAGTAGATCTGCAGGGCAAACGCCACCACCCCGATGATGAGCAACGGACCGGAACAAGCCGGGTTGCCAAACGCTTCGTTGGCATACATCGCCACGGTATCCGCGATGACCACCTTCTTGAAGACGCCCCAGAAAATGAGCCGCCAGCCGATGCGCGCGGCCACCCCGGTTACGCTGCGCTTCCGCTGTAGCTGGGGCAGCAGGTGGGAAGCCCTTTCGATGGGGCCCGCCACAAGCTGCGGAAAGAACATGACGTAGGTGGCAAAGGCGAGCAGGTCTCGGCAAGGGGGGATTTTCCTGCGGTAGACATCCACCGAGTAGCTCAGCGTCTGGAAGGTGTAGAAACTGATGCCCACAGGCAATACGATGCGGGTGGTCCAGGGGTCCATGTGCACCCCCACGGAAGCCCAGGCTGCAATCCACTGATCGGCCAGGAAACCCGCATACTTGAACCATGCCAAGGCCCCCAGGTTGAAGGCCAGCGACAAACCCAACCACGCCTTTCGGCGGCGCGCATCGTCTGTCTTGCCCAACTGAAGGCCCACCATGTAATCCACCGCCGTCGACCCCGCGATGAGCAACAGGAACCGCGCGTCCCACCACCCGTAAAAAACGCAGCTCGCCACCCACAGCACCCAATTCTGGGCGCGCACCCGGCCGGAAAGCGCCACGTGGCAGGCCAACACGGTGGGCAGAAAAAGCCAGAATGCGATGGAGATGAAATGCACCGGTGCAAAGGTGACACATCGGAAACGGGACACCGCATGTCGCCTGGCCAACCTGTACAACCATTGTCATCGGCCGCGATGACGTTCGTCAGCCACTGCGCCCCAAATCCGGGCGGTATTGACAGGGTCAAAATTGCCCCGCCATGATCCAGCCCTTGTCCCCCCAGTCCGAATCCAACACCGACGGCACCCACCTGCAGCTTGCCAAAGGCCTCGATGCCCGGCTCGACCTGCGCGGCTTGTTTTTCCACAAGCTCAATCACAAGGCACCCCAACTGCCCCTGCGCCCAGGTACGGTCATCCTCGACCTCGAGGACGGTGTGAGCGAAGCCGACAAGGCACCGCGCCGCCAGGCCATACAGGCGGTTCTTTCCAAGCCGCTCCCCAAGGGTGTCAAGCTCGTCATCCGCTGCCACGGCATGGACGACGTCGGCGGGTTGCTTCTGGATCTCGAAGCCGTGGCGCATCGGTCCGTGACCGGATTCATCCTGCCCATGGCCAGCCGTCCGGATGAGGTGGTCACCTTTGCCGACCTGCTCACGGAAAAAGAACGCGACCTCGGATTGCCTTTCGGACATTTCGCCATCCACCTGCTCGTGGAGCTGCCCGAAGCCTACCTCGATCTGGAAGACATGGTCCGGGCGTCATCCCGCATCGCTTCGGTCATGTTCGGGAAGGAGGACTTCATGACCCGCTTCCCCAAAGGCGCCGACAAGGCAGCGGAGCTGGCCGAGGCCCGCATCCCCCTGGTGGCCGCCGCTTTGGGCATACCTGCCATCGCCTCGCCGTTCTGTGCCGTTCAGGATCCCAAAGGATTCGAACGCTACTGCCGCAGGACGCGGGCACTGGGCTACACCGGGGCTTTCACGGTACACCCCGCACAACGCGCCATCGCCGATGACGTCTATGCCGCTTCCGCCCTCGATATCGCGTCCGCTCAAAAACTGATCTCTGGCTCCACCGGCGCACAATTGGTGCGCATGAACGGATGCATGGTCGGCCCCCCCATGCGCAAACGCGCCCAAGCCCTGCTCGATGAAGCCGAGGGCAGCGGCGCCGAAGCAGCCACTCCAACTGCAAAGACCAAGGCCACTGTACCCAGCAGCACCGGCCGTTTCCCGCGCTACGGGGTGGACACAACCACCACCCAGGTCGGGTCCATCCTGGAAAGCCCGCACAGCTACACCCTCGACGAAGGGTGGAGGGCCAAGTGGTTCGCCCACTTCCCCACCAGCGATGTGGTGCTGACCTCGCAGCCCGCTGCCGAGGCCTTTGGTTTTGACGAGCGTCCCCTGCCCTTCTCGCTGCTGCTCAACCTCTGCCTCTGCCTCTCGGTGGAGCCCTTCTCGCAGACCTGCCGCTACCACCTGGGCTTGCGCGATGCCCGCCAGATCGCACCGGTGCGCCTCGGCGATACCGTCCGCGCCCGCATCCGGGTGGAGGCCCTGCGCAACACCTCGGGCGGCGATGCCGCCGTCATCGTGACGACCCACATCCTGGTGAACCAGCGCGGCGAGGCCGTCTTTGCCCTCACCAAGGACAGCTACTATGCGGCGATCCCCGGCCTTGATGGCCGTCCCGCGCTCGAGCGCAACGGAGCCGACCACGCGCTCTTCGATGCCGCCCTCGCCGCACAGGCCCGGTCCGGTGCCGGCCAGCGCGTCGACAACGGTGCCTTCATCCCGCCATCCTTCCCCGTGGAGGCCGGCGAAGTCATCCTGCATCCCGCCGTGCGCCCCATCGGATGGAGCGAAAACCTGGAGCTCACGACCCTCGTGCGCAACACCCACCCCATCCACTTCGACGCCCAGCGGTATGGCCGCGAAGGCATCGTCGTCTGCGGGGGGTTCGTGCAGGCCTTGGTTCAAGGCTTGGCCTCTCCGGAGTTCCGCCAGGTCATCGAAGAACGGCTCATCCACTCCTTCCACACCGGCACGGTCATGCCGGAGGACCGCATCGGCGCCCTGTCCCGTGTGTTGGAGGTGCGCGATCTCGGCGACGGCACGGAGGAAGTCGTGGTTTCCACCTTGGGCCTGATCAATGTGGACGTGGAGCAGGAGCTCATCGGTGTGGCCATCCCGGACGCGCTGTTCGGACCGGAACCTGTGAAGCCGGCTGCCCTGCGCGCCCTCTGCGCGGAGCACTGCCCTGTGCTCGAGAACCGCGTCGCCCTGCGGGCCATTCGGGTCTTGCGCCGGGTCAAGCCCTGACAGCCGCGAGGCCAGCCGATTCAGCCACGCCGCTGGTTGTCGCTTTTGAAACGACCGGTTTCGAACGAGCGACGGGCCGTGTGCTTGGTTGCCCGCCCCTTCACCCGCTCGCGCCACCGACGGAACGATCCGGGCTTCAGCTCGCGGCGCATCAGCGTGCGGACGTCGTTCTCCTTGAGACCGAACTGCGCTTCGATGGCATCAAACGGCGTGCGGTCTTCCCACGCCATGCCGATGATGCGGTCCACTTGCTCCGCGCTCAGGTCCTTGGATGCCATATTCAAATGACAAAAGAGCGGGCCCCAGGTTCTCTTCGGGGACGCATGCACATTTCATACAAGTTTCACACCCCCAAAGTCGGGTCAGGGGTCTCGTCGGTGGTAGCTTCGCGCCCTTTTTCCGACGCCTTCCCTCATGTGGCTTGCCCTCTTCAATTTCCGCCAGACCGTCGACTACCGACTTGAGATCCTCAGCGGCCTCACGGTGGCCATGGCCCTCATACCCGAAGCCGTCGCCTTTGCCCTGATCGCAGGGCTGAGCCCGCTGACGGGCCTTTACGCCGCCTTCGTAGTGGGCCTGGTGGCGAGCGTACTGGGCGGGCGACCCGGCATGATCAGCGGAGCCACGGGCGCCATTGCGGTCGTCCTGGCCGAGCTCGCCCTCTCCCACGGTCCGGAATACATCTTCGCCACCGTCATCCTCGCCGGTCTGATCCAAGGAGCGGCCGGTTTCATGCGGCTCGGCAAGCTGATGCGCCTCGTGCCCCAGCCCGTGATTTTCGGTTTTGTCAACGGCCTGGCCATCATCATTGGAGGCAGCCAGATCAGCCAGTTCCAAACCGATGAAGGCCACTGGCTCGCCGGCACCGACCTCGCCATTTTCGGCGCCCTCGTGTTGGTCGCCATGGCCATCATCGCCTTCCTGCCGCGCCTGACCAAAGCCGTTCCCGGCGGCCTCACCGCCATCCTCGTCGTCTTCGGCATCGTGACCGTCCTCGGCATCGACACCAAGACCGTAGGCGATCTGGCCAGCATCCAAGGTGGATTCCCGCCTTTCCACATCCCTGCCGTACCCTTCTCATGGGAGACGCTCGTGCTGATCGCCCCCTACAGCGTCATTGTCGCGGGGGTGGGGCTCGTAGAGAGCCTGCTGACCCTCAACATCCTCGACGAAATCACCGAGACGCGGGGCCAGGGCAACCGCGAATGCGTCGCCCAGGGTGCCGCCAATGTGCTGAGCGGCCTGTTCAGCGGCATGGGCGGATGTGCCATGATCGGCCAATCGCTCATCAACGTGAGTTCCGGCGCCCGGGCGCGCCTCAGCGGCATCGTCGCCGCCGTCATGCTGCTGGTCTTCATTCTCTTCGGTGCCCCCCTCATCGAGAGGCTGCCCATGGCAGCACTGACCGGCCTCATGATCATGGTCGCCCTCGGCACCTTCGAATGGGCCTCCCTGCGCACCTTCCGCCGGATGCCGACCTCGGACGTCATCATCATGGTACTGGTAACCGGAATCACCGCCGTGTTGCACAACCTGGCACTCGCCGTCCTCATCGGTGTGGTGGTAGCGGCACTCATTTTTGCTTGGGACAACGCCATCCGCATCCGCGCACGCAAGCACATCGACGAACAGGGTTGGAAGCACTATTCACTCTACGGCCCACTCTTCTTTGGTTCCACCACCGTCTTTCAAGAAAAGTTCGACGTGCAAGGTGACCCTGAGCATGTTGTGCTGGATTTCGCAGAGTCTCGGGTTGCCGACATGAGCGCCATCGAAGCGCTGAACAAGGTAACCGCACGCTACGCTGCCGCCGGCAAAACCGTGCACCTGCGCCACCTTTCCAAGGACTGTCGTCGCCTGCTCGACCGGGCCGATGCGATCATCGAGGTCAACCATTACGAGGATCCCACCTACAAGGTCGTCACGGACCAAATCCGCTGAATGCGCCCGCCGCGTTTGCGGACATAGAAAAGCCCGGCCTAAGCCGGGCTCATCATATAACGAACGAAAAACTTCCTTGTTTTGGACCGAATTCGGATGCACTCATTCGCTGGTTTTAAGTGCCTCTTCCTGAGAAAAGGACATCCCGAAAAGACGCTTCTTTTCGAAAAGGAGTTGAGAAAAGGGGGCGTTCTACCTTCCGATTCAGAGTACAATTTACCCAAAAAAGTAAGAAGTATCCTACAAGTCTTGTTTAAAACGTCCTACGGTTTTGTCGAACGGATGTTCCAAAACAGGCATAATCAGTTCCAAAGTACTGATTTCGGCCTCATACAGCGCCCTCAGAACTCCAGTGATATTCCGAAAGGTTTCGACAACCCCTG
>JAURDB010000062.1 GCA_030828175.1 Flavobacteriales bacterium | reverse complement strand
CATCAACAAGGATCCGGAGGCCCCCTTCTTCAAGGCTGCGGATTATGGAATCGTGGGAGACGCCTTTGAGGTGGTTCCGAAATTGACCGAAGCCTTCAAGGCACTCTGAGCGAAACGACTACCTTCAAGGCAGCCGGAAACCGACCATGAACAGATCCCAGCTCACGGTATTCGACATCAGACCGAGCGGCGCCACCACCGGCGCTTACAACTTGGTGCTCGAGGAAATGGATGGCAAGCGAAAACTCCCCATTGTCATCGGCATGCACGAAGCGCAATCCATCGCCATCAAGATGGAAGGCATGACGCCCAGCCGACCGCTCACCCACGACCTGTTCAACAGCCTTTCGCTGGCCTACGAGATTGAATTGAAGGAGGTGGTCATTTACGACCTGGTCGAGGGCATATTCTTTGCCCGATTGATTTGCGACCGCAACGGAAAGGAGCGCACCATTGATGCCAGGACTTCGGACGCGGTGGCGCTTGCTGTCCGCTTCGGTTGCGGCATCTTCTGCGAAGAAAAGGTCCTGGAACTGGCCGGCATCGCCCCGGAAGGAGAAGATGAGGTCAATCCCATGCCGGAGGAGAACCCCGATGATCCTTTCGGCTTCGAGGACCATGTGGAACCAGAGGGGAACTTTTCTTCCCTGTCCATGGCTGAGTTGCGGGAAGAATTGGACATTGCCATCGAAAAGGAGGACTACGAGCGTGCTGGAAAGTTGCGCGATGAAATCGAAAGAAGAAAGGAGGAATAAATGCGCGCACTGCTCGGTATGGCCGTTTTGGTCGGCATTCTCTATGCCCTTTCCACCCGACGGAAAGCGGTGGAATGGCGCACCGTTGGCGGGGCTTTGGTGCTCCAGTTCTTTTTGGCCATCCTCGTCCTCAAGGTGCCGGGAGTCAAGGACGCCTTCTCATATGTAGCGGAGCTGTTTGTGGTCCTGATCGGATACACGGACCGCGGAACCGACTTTCTTCTCGGTAGTTTCGGAATGGAAGGAAAGGTGGACGTGAGCCTGGAGAATTTCGCTTTCCGCCTGCTGCCGACCATTGTCTTTTTCAGCGCATTCAGTGCGTTGCTGCACTTCGCAGGCATCCTCCCATTGTTCATCCGCGGTTTCGCATGGCTGATGCGCAGGTCACTCAAACTTTCGGGCACGGAAAGTCTGGCGGTGGCGGGTAACGTGTTTCTGGGGCAAACTGAAAGCCCGCTGCTGATCCGCCCCTACCTCGAAAAAATGACCCGCTCCGAGCTGATGCTGGTCATGACCGGAGGGATGGCGACCATCGCAGGTTCTGTCTTTGCGACCTACGTGGCTTTCCTGGGAGGAGACGACCCCGCAGCGCAGGCCTATTTCGCAACGCACCTTCTGACCGCCTCCTTGATTTCGGCTCCTGCCGCAGCCGCAGCCGCCAAATTGCTGGTGCCGGAAACGGACCTTCAAGCAGCAGGCAATGTCGAGTTGGTCAAGTCCGATGCCGCCAACTTTCTGGAAGCCATCACCAATGGAACCAGAGACGGCTTGGTATTGGCCGCCAATGTGGGCGTTATGCTGCTGGTATTCACCGCCCTGGTATACATGTCAAACGACATCCTGGGATGGGTCGGTGGATGGACCGGTCTTAACGACGTGGTCGCCGCAGGAACACGTTTTGATTCACTGAGTCTCGAATTCATCCTCGGTTACATCGGCGCACCCCTGGCTTGGCTGGTGGGCGTTCCGATGCAGGATGCAGTTCTCGTTGGCCAATTGTTGGGTGAAAAGACCGTCATCAATGAGTTCTATGCCTATGTCACCTTGATGAACATGAAGGAGGCAGGTGAATTCATGAGTGACCGAAGTGTCCTGATCGCTACTTACGTGCTGTGCGGCTTCGCCAACTTCGCCTCCATCGGAATTCAGGTGGGCGGCATTGGGGTTTTGGCCCCCTCGCGCCGCGCCGAACTGGCCAAACTCGGATTTCGTGCTTTGATCGGAGGAACCGCGGCCTGTCTGCTGACGGCTTGTGTGGTGTCGATATTGGCCTGATACCGCGGTCCATACCGTCGGACTCCCCCGTATCTTTGCCCCATGAAAGTGGGCATCATCATGGGCAGCAAGAGCGACCTGCCCGTTATGCGGCAAGCCGCCGAAATCCTGACCGAACTGGGCGTTCAATACGAGATGACGGTCGTCAGTGCACACCGCACGCCGGACCGCATGTTGGAATACGCACGCAGCGCGCGAGACCGCGGCATTGGGGTCATTGTCGCCGGAGCGGGAGGAGCCGCCCACCTTCCAGGCATGGTGGCCTCGCTCACGAGCCTCCCTGTCGTGGGTGTCCCCGTCAAGAGCAGCAACAGCATCGATGGTTGGGACAGCATCCTCAGCATCCTTCAAATGCCTTCCGGCATACCTGTGGCCACCGTGGCCCTGGATGGCGGACGCAATGCCGGTCTCATGGCTGCCCGCATCCTGGGAGCCGGTGACAGCGCGTTGGCCCAAAAGCTCGATGCCTATTCCAACAGCCTCAAAGACAAGGTAATGGGCACCATCGAGGATGTAGAAGAAGCCGGGGAAACCATCGCGGGAGCATGAGCGACATGCGCAGCATCCGGTCTTTCGACCCTTCTGAACTTCCTGTCAAAGACCGCTACGGCTTGCTGGTAGGCACAGTGGCCCCACGTCCCATCGCATTGGCCAGCACGGTCGATGCGGAAGGACGCCGCAACCTGGCGCCATTCAGCTACTTCAACGTTTACTCCATCGCCCCGCCCGTGATGGTGGTGGGTCCGACCTTGCGCGGAAGGGACGGCACCGTAAAGGACACATTGGCCAACGCCCGCAGCACAAAGGAAATCGTGGTGAACCTCGTGGATCACGCCATGGTGGAAGGCGCCTCACTTTCCAGCAGTGACTACCCTGCCGACGTGGATGAATTCGCCAAGTCAGGCTTTACTCCGGTGAAGAGTGACACGGTCAGGCCCGCTCGCGTGGCTGAGGCTCCCGTCTCCTTTGAATGCGCAGTCACCCAAATTGTAGAACTGGGAGATGGCCCTGGCGCGGGCCACATGCTCATTTGCGAGGTCAAGCGCGTGCACATCGCCCAAGACGTCCTGGACGAAAACGGCAAGGTGGACGCCCACAAGATTGACCTCGTCGGCCGATGTGGCGGCAACTTCTATGTCCGGGCCGCTGGCGATGCTTTGTTCGAAATCCCCAAGCCCTCCGGAAACGGGCTGGGTGTAGGTGTGGATGCCCTGCCCCCCGAAATTTCCAATCATTCAGCACTGACGGCCAACGAGCGCGCCCGACTGGGTGCGGCCTCTGTCATCCCCGATGAAACGGAAGTCAATGAGCACAAATTGCTGGAATTGTCCGACCTCTTCATGGAGCATGAGGACGACGCTTCCGCCTTGGAATCCGCCCTCTTCCGGGAGGCCAAACAGCGCCTTGAACAGGGCGATGTGGATGGCGCGTGGAAGACCTTGCTTGCGTACAATCCCGGTTGACGTCCGTAGGGGCGATATTCGCCTCATGAGTTATGAGATGAAAGGGACCGTCAAGCGTCTGTTCGACGTTTGGAAGTCCGATACGAGCGAGTTCTACAAGCGCGAGTTCGTGATTACCACTGCAGAGCAGTACCCCTCCGACGTGAAGTTTTCCGCCCTGAAGGAGAAGTCAGATCAACTGAGCAACATCAAGGAAGGAGACCAGGTCATGGTCAAGTTCGACGTGCGCGGTCGTGAGTACAACGATCGCTACTACGTGGATTTGAATGCGTGGCGCGTGGAGAAGATGGGAGCTGAAGCGCCTGCGGGTGCTCCCATGGGAGAAGCCGAGCCCGCTGCGGCTGGCATTCCTCCCGCTCCGGAGTTCAACCCCTCGGCTCCGGCCTCGTCCGACGACGACCTGCCCTTCTGATCGGCGCCGCATGAACGCGGCTCCAAAAGCACCACCTTCGGCGGACCGTTTCGCCTGGGTGCCCTCACCGCTCGCCATCGCCCTCGGCCTTACGGCCGTCACGGCGGTGGCGGCGTTGTTTCTGGGTGCCGATGCCGAAACGGTGGCGACTTCTTGGCGGGACGGCCTGTGGAACCGTCCGTTGCTCGTCTTTGCCTTCCAAGCGGCCTTCATGCTCGTGCTCGGCCATGCCCTGGCCCTGACACCGGCGGCAGACCAGGTCATCGGGAAAGCGGTGGACTTCGCCGGTACCACCAACGCCCGGGCCGCAGCCACGGTAGCCACAGTGGCTTGCATTGCGGGCTGGGTGAACTGGGGACTCGGTCTCATCATCGGTGCGGTCCTCGCCCGAAAGGTGGGCGAACGCTCCAAGGAGAGTGGATTTCCTCTGCATTACGGCCTCATCGGCGCGGCGGGGTACAGCGGCCTGATGGTTTGGCACGGGGGCTTGAGTGGCAGCGCTCCCATCAAAGTGGCCGAAACGGGACACTTCGCCGACCTGGCGGAAATTGCGGGAATCCCCGCTGGAACGCTCCCCGACACCCTGCCACTGGGGCTGACGGTCTTCTCCTGGCACAACTTTCTGGTCACGGGTGCCCTCATTTTGGCAACGGCCCTCACGGCCTATTGGCTCGGTAGACGCGTTGACCGTGGCCGTATCGAAGGCCCGGACCTCCCCCCTACCATGGCGCCCGCCAAGCGAACCCGACTGGCACCGCATCTGCGCATTCTCCCCTTGCTGTTCGGTGCCATTCTGCTCGCGCTCGCACTCAGGACGGCCCTGCTCCACCCCGATGCCGCCCGCCTGGGCTTCATCGATCCCGATTGGACCAACCAGACCCTCTTGGGCCTGGCATTCCTCCTGCACGGCAGCTTGAAACGCTTCCTGCAGGCCATCGATGCCGCCATCGGCGGAACGTCGGGCATCCTCATTCAATTCCCGCTCTACTTCGGCATCATGGGAATCATGTCGGGTACGGGGCTCGTGGAGGCCCTCTCCATGGCCATGGTCCGCCTCGCCACCCCGGAGACGTTCGAGCTGTGGACGGTACTATCGGCCGGCATCGTGAACGTATTCGTGCCGAGCGGCGGCGGGCAATGGGCCGTCCAAGGCCCGCTGCTCATCCGTGCCGCCCTCGACCTCGGGGTGCCATTGGACCGCACCATCCTCGCCATGGCCTACGGAGACGAGCTCACGAACATGTTGCAGCCTTTCTGGGCATTGCCCCTCCTTGGCATCACCGGCTTGGCCGCCAAGGACATCCTGCCATACACCGTCCGATTCCTTGCAGTGGGCTTGGTCGTCTGCCTGTTCCTGACTGCCATTTCTTGAGAACGACACCCCAGGCGGAATGTGCACCCCACAAAAGTCATCCGACGCGATGACCTAAGTCATGCCGCTTTCACACCTCTCGACGGTTCTTTGAGCCATGCTGAATTTTTTGATTGAACCAATTATTTACTCAATCAAGTGCCTATAAAAAACACCTGGAACTTCGCGACCGGAAGCAAAACCGGGGTCGAAATTCCTATTTTGACTCTGCCAAACCCCTCTTCATATGGACATTCGCTTGACCTTTCTTCTTGGCCTGATGATTTCTTCCATCTCCGCTTTGGCCCAACCGGATTGCCCACCTGCGGGCCAAATCATCGCCCAGCTCGCCGGTACTGAGTCCACTTCGTACTCCACCACGGCATCAGGGGCACCGTTGTCCATGGATGTGGAATTGGTCTTTATTGACCACTCCGACCAAGGCAGCTGGGCTGCAGACTTGGCCATGTTCATCACATCTCCCAACGGAACCTGCATTCAATTTGGGGGTTACAACAACCCTGTTGATTCCAATTGCACGCAACTCGGCAATTATCTCGCCGTATGGCCGGATTGGAATACCGTCTCCAGCGGCACCTACAACGCCACGGTTGACCTCGCTCAATCGGGACTCAGCGGAGACGGCACATGGGATGTGACCATCATGAATGGTTTCACCTCAGCCGATGCTGCAGTCACATATGACGCTTCCTGGTCGTTCAATTGCGTCCTTGACACCACGCCACCGACCATCCTGATTGACAATTGCCCCGGCGACACTCAAGTATCAGACTTCTGCGGTTCAGCCGGTGATCTCAGTCCGGAAACATTGGGCTTCCCCTCTTTCGGCGTCTTCGATGACATCTGTCCAGGCGATGTGGACCTGGACGTTTCCGTGACGGAGTCCTATTCGCAAGGTTGTGGGCAAGGCATGCCCGGTCAACCCGGGGGCAGCTTCACCATTGAACGCACTTTTACCGCCGTGGCCACGGATTGTAACGGAAATCAATCCCAAGCCTCTTGCGTCCACTTCATCCAGGTCGACGACCTCGAGCCTCCGGCCCTCTCCGTGGAATGTCCCTCCGACGTGACCATCACGTTGGACGAGAACTGTGAACTCGCCTATGAAGCGCTTTCGCCCTCTTCAGTGGGCACCCCATATGCTCAGGCCTTCGATGCGTGCGACGCGCAGGTCGACATGTCAATGGATTTTTATGATCAACCCGCTACGGATGATGCTTCCGGACTGGGATTTTCATTCGTGCGTCAGTGGTTCATTACCGCATCAGATGACTGTGGAAATGCCTCTTTTCTGGATTGCTCGCAAACCATCACGGTAGATCCAGGTGGGTGCAGTTATGCTCCGGGATGTTTGTACCTCGATGCGGACAACTATGACCCCAGTGCCACTGAAGACGATGGATCCTGCACGTTTTCAATGAACCCGACAAATCCATGTCCTACCGATGTAGACGCTGACGGCACCACCGATACGCAAGACTTGATTCTGCTCCTCGGGAACTTTTCGTTGGTATGCGGCGAATGAGCACCTGCGTTTTATGAAAAAAGGGGGCTTCGGCCCCCTTTTTTATTGGCGATGGCCACGGTATACCGAGAAAAGTCAACGGCGCGCATGACGGTCGTCACCCTGACCCCGACTTGTCGCCGCTACCCTTGGCATGTGAATTGAATGAAACCCTCAAATCCGATTGTCATGAACAGCCGAAATGATTTCCTCTTTGTAGCCGCCATCCCCGGCGCCTTCATCACCTTCGACCCTTCATCCGCTGCTGACGGCGCTTCAGAAGCCGCCTCCCAGCCCAAAGCGGCCAAAAAGGGCGCGTGCGGCAAGTGCTTGTTCTGCAAGTGCAAGCGCTCGAAAGGCTGATGCTCCCGGGCACAGTCAGGCGTACCTTCGCGGGCCATGTCGCCTGACCCGTCGACCTTTCACACCTGGACGTTGCCAAATGGCATCCGGTGCGTGCACCTGGAGGACGGGCGCAACGTCGGGCACTGCGGGCTCCTGATTGAAGCGGGCTCGCGTGATGAGCTCAACGGTGAGAACGGTCTGGCACACTTCATCGAGCACTCGCTCTTCAAGGGCACGACGAAGCGACGCACCTTCCACATCCTGAACCGGCTCGACAGCGTTGGGGCCGAGCTGAACGCCTACACCTCCAAAGAGGAGACTTGGATCACGGCGTCTTTCCTATCGGAGCACCTGGAGAGGTCGGTGGAATTGATCGCCGACATCGCCTTCCATTCGACTTTTCCGGAGCGTGAGATCGCCAAGGAGCGCGACGTGATCATCGACGAGATCCACGCCTGGCGGGACAACCCCGGCGACGCCATTTTCGACGAGTTCCAGGCCATCCTCTATCCCGACCACGCGCTGGGCCGCAACATCCTCGGGGACGAGAAATCGGTGGGTGGTTTCAAACGCAAGGACATCCTGCGGTTCATCGATCGACAATACCGCAACGACAGGTTGGTCTTCAGCTCCGTGGGGCCCATGCCCGCCAAGAAGGTCAAGCGGCTGACCGAGAAGTACTTGTCAGCGCGGCAGACGCAGGTCTCACGGGGTGAGCGGACCGTGCCGACGGGTTATGCGCCGGTTCGCCGCGAGGGCGACCACGCCGTCCACCAGGTGCACGCCGTGATTGGAGCGCCGGGATACGGAATGGATGACCCGAAGCGGACGGCGCTGATGCTGCTGTCCAATCACTTGGGCGGGCCCGGCATGAACGCCCGCCTGGCGCTCAACATCCGGGAGCGCTACGGCATCTGCTACAACATCGAGAGCAGCTACTTCCCCTACGCCGACACCGGTGAATTCACCGTGTATTTCGGGACGGACGTCAAGACGTTTGCCCGCGCGGAGCGGTTGGTGATGAAGGAGCTCCGCGACGCCCGCGAAAAGCGGCTCGGCGTGGTGACGCTGAAGCAGGCCAAGCAGCAGCTCATCGGCCAGATCGGGCTGGGTGCCGACAGCGGTGCGGGCTGGATGTCGACCATGGGCAAGAGCATCATGCTGTACGACCGGGTCCGGCCGCTCGAGGAAGCCTTCCACGCCATCGAGTCGGTCACCGCCGAAGACGTGCTGGAGGTGGCCAACGAGGTCCTCAATCCCGACCGCCTCAGTGCCTTGGTATACTTTCCGCCCAAAGATTGATCCCATCAAGGCGTGAATTGAGCCACCAGAAGGCAAGACCCCATGGACACAGGCATTGTGCCCCATTACCCCTTTCTTTGAACCCATGACGGAAATGACCCGCACCCTGACGGCGCTGTGTGCAGCGCTTCTCCTGCCCATCCTGCCAGCGAGCGCTCAAACGGCAGAGTTGATCTCGATCCGCAGCCTGGACCAGATTCAAGGCCTCGCCAATACGTTGGGCATACCGGACGGAGTCCTTCCTTTGGATTTTGATGTGGCCAAATACCGGGTGACCTATCCTATGGACTACATCGGTAGTACGTACGATGTGACGGGTGCAGTATACATCCCTGTCGATGGGGAGGGCAATGCCTTGGCTTGTGCCTTGCCCACCCACACCTACATGCACGGAACCATTTTCGTTCGCTCAGACGCGCCTTCCTACCAAGGTTTTGAGGGTGAACTGGGTTATCTCATGGCCACTGGAGGCATGCTGACACTGATGCCCGACTATCTGGGGTTGGGAGGAAGTGAGGATGTATTGCATCCCTACGTGCACGCCGCGTCAGAAGCAGAATCGGGCATGGCCTTGCTCGCGGCGGCAGAGGCGCTTGGAGACGATTTGGGCTTTTCGCTCAATGGAGAGCATTTCGTCAGCGGATATTCTCAAGGTGGTCACGCTGCCATGGCGATGGCCAAGCGCATGCAAGAGGACGAGGGGGCCGGATTTCCTCTGGCTGCAGCAGCACCCATGAGCGGGCCCTACGACATGTCCGGGACACAGTTGCCCATGGGCATGGCGCAGGAGCAATACTCCAACCCGGCCTACCTGGCGTACATCCTGCTTGCTTGGCAACAGACCTATGGCAACATCTTCGTAGAGCTATCCGAAATTTTTCAGGAGCCATTCGCAAGCGGCCTGCCCGGCATGTTCGATGGTGAGACCACAGGAGAGGTCATCAATGATTTCTTGGCGGGGCCGACGGAGGACATCATTCAAGCGGGTGCCCTCGAAGCCATGATGGATGAAAGCAGCGCATTTTTTGCGGCAGCCCAGGACAACGACTTGTACCAATGGGTGCCAGAGAGCCCTGTTCAGATGTACTACTGCACCTTGGATGAGCAGGTCTTCCATGAAAACGCTCTGTTGACCGATTCTTGGATGAACGACAACGGAGCCGCATCCGTCACCTCCGTGAATGGAGGTCCCCTGAACCACGGGGGCTGCGCCCTCCTCGCCATTCTCGGAGGCACGGTCTGGCTGAACGGCCAGGCCAACCTCTGCACCCCCTCTTCCGTGCAGCCAGAGCGCCGATCCAGAGGCCTGACTTGGCACCCTACCCATACCGGTGTGATGGTCGAGGGCCTGGAGCCGGGACAACATTGGACCCTTTTCGCAATGGACGGACGCTTGATCGACCGCGGCGTTTCCAAATCCGATCGGTTGGGTCTGCAAGTCGAAGCCGGTCTTTCGATGCTGGTTGCAGAAGACGGACGGTTCGTGCGGATGCTGCGCCACTGACGAAAGTCAGCCGGCAGGCCGACGGCGGTCATGAATCAAGGCGGAAATGCAAGGGATGTTTGACTGGTCAATCACCCCAAAATGCCCTACATCATGAACAAGTTCTTCGCCGCCTCCCTCTTCGCCGCCTTGGTTTTCTCTGCCACCTCCGCCTCCGCCCAAGGGCGCGGCAACTTCTCAGGAGACACTCCACTGCCCTGCGGCCAGGCATACAGCCATGCCTCTGTTGGTCCGGTTGGTTTCAACAAAACCACCCGCGCAGGATTGCCCATGCACAGTCCCACCTCCCACGAATACAACAAGCCCATCTCCCAGGTGAGCAACCGGTCACAGGACAGAGGATACACCCAGCAGCGCTTCATCGTCATCGCTGTGGTCGTTCCCACCTCACTGGACCACCGCAACCAGGGTCAACGCACCTTGCGCACATCGGCCCCGACCAAGTCGGCCGCAACGTCACGGATGCGCCAGATGATTGACGCCATCGGCGTCCCCGTCAACGTGATCAGTGTCGAGCTCGTCTCCTTCTGACCCGTCCACATGAATAGAAAGAGCGCCGCCCGAATGGGCGGCGTTTTTTTTCGTCCGGATCAAGGGGATGACGATTGTCATTCCACCCCTTGACGGAGGCCCTGAGCAAGGCGCGAAAACGCCCTGATGTTTGAGTCATCAATAACACACAAACCCCATTTGCCATGAATGTAAAGTTCTCCTCCCTCCTCGCCTTCGTTTTCACCCTGAGCGCAGCCGCTGTCAGTGCACAAGGCGCACAATTGTACTCACCGCGTGGCGGCAACACCTTGGACGACAATGGTCCCCGCATCGTGCAGGAAGCCCAGCAAGTCAAAGGCTACGGCGCCCGCATCAACGACAATGAAGACAACACGGATTACGCCAAGCGCATCAAGTCCGGGGCGTACTACCTGAAGGCTACGGTTCTGATATACGGCCAGTTCCGGTCACAGAACACCAAGCGCCTCGTATTCGCCAAAGGACGCACCAAGCAAGAAGCGATGAGCAACCTGCGGGACCAGGTCAATGCCATCGGCGCCAATGCACGTGTCGTACAAATCCAATTCCTGCAGTGAATCACTGCTTCTTCATCCAAAATGCCCTCGCCATGAAATTCAATCTCATTCCCCTCATTGCATTGATTGCCCCAATGCTGCTCGCATCCGACGCAAGTGCCCAGTGCCGAAAGTTCTCCAAGAAGCGCGTGGTCACCTCACTCCAAGGCGGACAGACCATCGATCAGATTACAGCCGGTCACCTCGGTCGCGGTGAAAGTGCAGCCGCTCTGATCGAAGTGGAAACCACCGGTGTTGTGGACCTCATCATCAGCACCCACCCTGACCTCGGCGAAGTCGCCTTCCATGTGGTCGACACAAAGGGCGCCAAGCTGGCTTCCGGGCACCTGGAAGGATCCGTGGAAAACCTGCCCTTGGATGTAGAAGCGGATGTTGACTTGATCGTCCACATCTCCTCAGAAATGCCTTCCAGTCCCTACGTGCCCATCGGATGCGTTTCACTGGCGACGACCCAGATCATTCCCAACGAAATGGACATCCTGTCCGGACAGTGATGAAACACCTCCATTCTCCCTGAAGGGGCGGGCGCATCGGCAAAACGAGCCGGTTCGTTTCCGCCCCTTCTCTTTGAACGGCGGTTGCCCGGCGCCTGATCAGACCAAGACTGCGGCTGACCGGATTTTCGCCACCGTCTTGAGCGCATGTTGGATGCACTTGGAAGTGGTCAGGCGGCTGAACGAAAAGCGGATCGAGGTGCGACCTTCCTCATGCAATCCCAGTGCGGAAAGCACATGTGACGGCTGGGTACTTCCACTGGAACAGGCGCTTCCTCCCGAGCAGGCCACGCCATCGAGGTCGAGCAGGAACAGCATCATGCCGTTCTTTTCATGCTCGGGGAAATTCACGCTCAGCACAGTGTACAGGCTTTCTTCTCCATCTGACCCCGCATTGAACCGAACCCCCGGAACGGCAGCACGCAGCCCCTCCACCATCTCTGCCTTGAGGCCCCGGATGTGGGCAGCATGGTCGTCCAAATGTGCCATGGAATGATCGAATGCAGCGGCAAAGCCAATGATGCCGATCAAGTTCTCAGTGCCACCCCGCATGGCGCGTTCCTGGCTTCCTCCCATGATCTGCGCTCCGATTTTCAGGCCGTCTTTGACGTAGAGGAATCCCGTTCCTTTTGGCCCGTGCAATTTGTGCGCACTGCAAGCCGCAAAATCCACGGGAAGTGCACCGAGATCCAAGGGATAATGCCCCATGGTCTGAACCGTGTCGGTGTGGAAAAGTGCACCGTGCTCGTGGCACACGTGACCAATGGCTTCAATGTCTTGCAATATGCCGACCTCATTGTTGCCGTGCATGACAGAAACCAGGGTGGGAATACCGTCTGAGAGGGTTCGGGTCAGTTCAGGCAAATCGACTTTTCCCGTGGCATCCAATGCGAGCAATCCAAATGAAACACCGTCCCTTTTTCCCAGGTGCTCTGCTGTCTTCAAGACGGCACTGTGTTCCGTGGCACAGGTCAAAATTCGCTGGCACCCCAACTGCTCCACGCCAGCATGAAGGGCCATGTTGTCCGCTTCCGTTCCTCCGCTGGTAAAGCAAATGGTACGCGGATGGACATTCAAATGGCCAGCAATGCGCCGCCTCGCCTGCTCGATGGCCGTCTTTGTGCGACGACCGAATTGATGTGTGGATGAGGGATTGCCAAAATGATCCCGCATGAAGGGAATCATGGCGTCCACTACCTCTTGTGTCATGGGGGTAGTGGCTGCGTTGTCGAGGTACACGTTCATTTCGTGGGGGCCCGTTTGATGCGAAAAATAGGCTTTGAACACCAAGGAAGTGTCATCGTACACACATTCAGGCACAAGAAAGCAAGCGCTCTCGATAGGTCTCCACCAGTGCTTGGGCGGCTTCACGGGTGGCTGCCTCTGCATAAACCCGGACAATGGGCTCTGTATTGGATTTGCGCAGATGAACCCACCCTTCGGGCAAATCGAGCTTGACGCCATCGATGGTGGACGGTTGGAGTTCTTTGACCTCTTGGGCAAAATCAGAAAGAAGCCGATCCACATCCCATTCGGGGTCCAGGTCGATTTTCGCCTTGACCATTTCGTAGTGCGGATAGCTGGCGCGAAGTGCCGAAACGGTGCCCCCCGCATGGGCGAGGTGTGACAAGAACAGTGCGATTCCCACAAGGGCGTCACGACCGGCATGCAGCGTCGGAT
>JAURDB010000061.1 GCA_030828175.1 Flavobacteriales bacterium | reverse complement strand
TGCTCATCTGACCGACTTCGGATGTGATGTACGAATCGCGAGCAAAGTCTCGGAAGCAGCAGGTTTGTGCCTGTTTGCTCCACCGGATCTCGTCGTCACCTGTGAATTGAAAGGAGGCCTCGAGGAGTTTGTCGAGCAATTGAAAGCACAGAACAAAATTCTGCTTTTGGAATGGGCGCCGGTACTGGCTGGAGAGGTGGAGCCAGAGGTGGAATCTTTGGAGGACGCCGTAGAAGGAGCGCTTCAAGAAATGGAGCAGTCCAGGGTGAAAGCCAAGCACTTCTTCACGAAAGTGGGGAACAAGTTGCGCCGCATACACCTCAACGACGTGCGCTTCATCGAAGTGGAAGGGAAATACAGCGCCATTCATGTGGGGGAACGGAAGTACAATGTCAAAGCCAGTCTCAAAGACTTGCTCATCAAACTCCCGATAGAAGACTTCGTTCGGGTCAGCAGGAATTATGTCATCAACATTGACAGGGTCACCCACATTGACACCTTTCAATTCATCATCAAGATTGACAACGACGAGATTCCCATTTCAAGGACATACAAGGATGAGCTCATGAAGCGCATCCAGCTCCTCTGAGAGAAGTTTCCTTCAGACTGGCGGCAACCAGCCAAATCCGGCCCAACGCCAGTTTGTCTCACACATCGCTTTTTCTCCCATGGTCCGGTTCCTGCCGGCCCATCCCAAATGGAGAGCACTCCATCCGATCTGAGCATCGCATAGGATCAGCCACTTGGCTCTTTTCCTCCACCAAGGTCCATCCATCACTTGCACGATGTCACCTTCGTGCAACCATTTGTCATCGATGTCCTGCAGACCACAACATCGGTCTCGCTGGTTCCACGATATTTTCCTACCTGACCACCACAGCCCTTCGCGGCTGTAAAACCGTTGACCGGAGTTCTCCTCTCTCATCCAGCCTACAATGCGCGTGTCCCTGCGCAATCGATAACGGACGACATCTCCAACAGGGGTGATTTGCTGAGGTTTCACTTCTCATCAACACGCTACTACTCTTCGAGTTCAGACCCTTTCATGAAATCACCAAAAAGGGGACCAAAGGGGTCCCTGTGGGGATAAATTTGCAACATGTCCGACTTCCGTTCAGACCACAAAGACGTGCGCCCAGACGCACCGAATGTTCCCGCCCATTTTATCGAGCAAATCATCCAGGAAGACCTTGCATCGGGAAAGCACAAACGAATCCATACGAGGTTCCCTCCCGAACCCAACGGTTACCTGCACATCGGTCACGCCAAGGCCATTTGCCTCAGCTTCGGCCTGGCTGAGAAGTACAATGGCTCTGTCAACTTGAGGTTTGATGACACCAATCCCGAAAAGGAAAACCAAGAATATGTGGACGCCATACGCAGAGATGTCCAATGGCTCGGTTACCATTGGAATGGGGGTGAGTTTTATACCAGTGACTATTTCGAAACGCTGTTTCAATACGCTTCCATCCTCATCAAAAAGGGGAAAGCTTACGTAGACCATCAGAATCCAGAGACCATCGCAGAACAGAAGGGCACGCCCACTGCACCTGGCACGAACAGCCCTCACAGGGAACGCAGCCCGGAAGAAAACCTGCAGCTTTTCGAGGAAATGAGAGCGGGGGTGCACCCCGATGGCCATTGTGTGCTTCGTGCCAAAATTGACATGACACACCCCAATATGCACATGCGGGACCCTGTCATCTATCGCATCAAGAGAGCACACCACCACAGAACAGGGAATGACTGGTGCATCTATCCCATGTACGACTTTGCGCATGGACAGAGTGATTCCATCGAGGGCATTACCCACAGTCTGTGCACTTTGGAATTCGAAGTTCACCGTCCCCTTTACGATTGGTTCATTCAAGAACTCGAGATTTTCCCAAGCCGACAGATTGAGTTTGCCCGTTTGAATCTCGATCATACCGTCATGTCCAAACGCAAACTCCTGCGCTTGGTCGAGGATGGCGTGGTGGACGGATGGGATGACCCTCGAATGCCCACCATCAGCGGACTGAGAAGGAGGGGGTTCACACCAGAAAGCATCCGCACTTTTTGCGACCGCGTCGGCATTGCAAAAAGGGAAAACGTCATCGATTTCAGCCTGTTGGAATGGGCACTCAGGGACCACCTGAACCGCGTAGCCTTGAGGGCCATGGCAGTACTGGACCCCATCAAGCTCGTCGTCGTGAACTACCCCGAGGGACAGACGGAAATGTTGCCTTCAGAAAACAATCCCGAAGACCCAGAGGCAGGAGTGCGGATGATGCCTTTCAGTCGCGAACTCTGGATGGAGCGCGGAGATTTCCGTGAGGAAGCGAACAAAAAGTGGTTCAGGCTGGCGCCGGGCAAAACCGTTCGACTGAAGTCTGCCTTCATCGTGCGATATGTGAACCACACGGTCGACGCCCAAGGCAATGTCAATGAAGTGCACGTGGAGTATTTCCCTGACAGTCGAAGTGGCTCGGACACCAGTGGAATCAAAGCAAAAGGAACCTTGCACTGGGTCAATGCCGCCACCGCCTTGGATGCCGAAGTACGCCTATACGACCGACTTTTTGCAGATCCCACACCCGACGGACACGCCGACCGGGAATTCACGGAATTCCTGAATCCCGACAGCCTGGAAGTTCGGACCCACTGCAAACTGGAACCCTCTCTGGGAGAAGCGCCCGGAGAAACTCCCTACCAGTTCACTCGATTGGGATATTTCTCGTTGGATTCAGAAAAGTCGAAAGCCGCCGGTCACCCGGTTTGGAACCGTTCCGTCACATTGAAGGACGGCTGGAAGGGCTGACCTCCACGTTTTCCAACCAAGCGTCAAAAGCATCGCGGGCCTCTTTGGGCCCCATTGCGCCCCTCGACAGCTTGTCTTGAAACCCCTGCCAAGCGGCGAGGATTTGAGGACCATGCTCCTCCATGAGGCCTTGCGCAGCCTTCCTTTCATTGGGAATCACACCATCCAAAATCGCATCCTTGATCAAATTCTTGATGGCACCGATGGGCCTGCAGGGAGGAAGGGACAACGCGGCCATGATTTCCTCCCCACTGATGGGGGGCTCAAAGTTCCGAACGCGGTCCTTTTCCTCCACCTCCACGAGTTTCCGCACGACCACCTCGTAGTTCCTCAGATAGCGGTCCACCTTCGCTTCATTCTTGGAGGTGATGTCCGCACGCGCCAGCATCATCAAGTCGTCCACATCATCACCGGCTTCGAAAAGCAATCGCCGCACAGCCGAATCCGTCACCTCTTCCTTGGTGAGCGCAATCGGCCGCAAGTGAAGCAAAACCAACTTTTGGACATATTTCATCTGATGGTCCAATGGCAACTTCAAGCGCTTGAAAATCTTCGGAACCATTCGCGCCCCTCGGTCTTCATGGCCATGAAAGGTCCATCCATGGTCTGGATGGAATCGCTTCGTGGGCGGCTTGGCAATGTCGTGGAGCAAGGCAGCCCACCTCAGCCACAAATGATCACTGACCGAAGCCACATTGTCCACCACTTCAAGGGTGTGAAAGAAATTGTCCTTGTGTCCGATTCCATTCCTTCTTTCCACGCCCTTCAAAGCCACCATTTCAGGGAAGAAGACATGCAGAAGTTCCGTTTTGAGCAACAATTTGAACCCCACACTTGGCCTTCTGCTCAGCAAAATCTTGTTCAGCTCCACATGGATGCGTTCCGCAGAAATAATGTCCAATCGCTTGGCATTGCGGCGAATGGCGGACAAGCTGTCGTCTTCAATCCGAAATCCCAATTGAGATGCAAAACGAACCGCACGGAGCATCCGCAATGGATCATCACTGTATGTGATGTCAGGGTCCAGGGGGGTCCGGATGGTGCGGTCTTCTAAATCCCTGAGCCCACCGAAGGGATCAACAAGTTCACCGAATCCATCTGAATTCAGGCGCAGGGCCAGCGCATTGATGGTAAAATCTCGACGGTTCTGGTCGTCTTCAATGGATCCATCCTCGACGATGGGCTTGCGACTGTCTCGTTGATAAGACTCGCGGCGCGCCCCCACGAATTCCACTTCGAACCCTTCGTGCCGGAACATGGCCGTCCCGAAATTCTTGAAAACCGAGACCTTGCCTGCGCCCAGTTTTCGCGCGACTTCCCTTGCGAGATCAATTCCGCTTCCTTCCACCACGATGTCAATGTCCTTGCAGGGACGGTTCAACATCAAATCCCTGACAAATCCCCCAATGGCAAAGGCTTGCTGCCCCTTTTCATCTGCCACGGCACCCACTGCCCGAAAGACGGAGTGTTGCAGTTGATCGGCAAAATTCATGGCCTCAGTATGACAATTCTACCCTGCGCATCCAACTTCACCATGCTCGAAGGAACACCTCCCTTTCGGTCACGACCGGTCACACAGACATGATCCACACCTTGTTTGATCGCCTTCGGGATTTCCGAAAAATGCCCCGGTGTGGGTTGTCCCGTCAAATTCGCCGATGTACTCACAAGGGGCACATCGATTCCCCTGATAATGAACTGGAGAAAAGGGTCACCCACCACGCGGATCGCCAAGCTGCCGTCCTCTGCAAGCAGGGCAGGGGCCACATCGCGCCCCCCCGGAAGCACAAGGGTCAACGGCTTCCCCTCTGGACCTTCCGTCTCCCTCAAAAGATCCCATGCAATGGCCGGCACAGGGTCTGCGTATTCCTCCAGCAAGCCTTCGGCATCCACCAAGACAAGAGAAGGCTGGGCGCCAGGGCGGCCCTTCAGTGCATACAACTTTTCCAAAGCCTCGGCGTCATCTGCACGACACCCCAAGCCCCAAACGGTATCCGTAGGGTAGAGGATGAGTCCTCCTGCCTTCAAAGCCCGCACGGCCAGAATCGCATCCTCGCGCCAGGGCGCATTCTTCAGTTTTCGCGGAGCCAATTTTCGACGTTTCGATGAATGCGTGAAACAGTATCCGGGTCTTCCGGGCGTTGAAACGCCAACCCTGTCACTTGCTCATAGAGACCGATGTATCGCTCGCTCACCATCTGAACGAACCCATCTGTCATTTCCGGGATGCGTTGCCCTTCCTTTCCCATGAATCCTCCTTCAATCAACCACTCCCGAACGAATTCCTTGCTCAATTGAACCTGTGGCTCGCCCGCTTCCTGTCGCGATTGAAAACCTTCTGCCAAGAAATATCGGCTGCTGTCCGGGGTATGGACCTCATCCATGAGCATCAATTCACCATTGTGGATTCCAAACTCATATTTGGTGTCCACCAAGATCAACCCCCGCGCATGGGCCAGGTTTTGACCTCGTTCGAACAAATCCCGGGTGACCCTTTCCATCTCCAGATAACGTGACTCCGAAACCAATCCACGCCCCAGGATCTCCTCTCGGCTGATGTCCTCATCGTGACCTTCCTCGGCTTTCGTCGCCGGCGTAATGATGGGCTCGCCAAAGGCGTCGTGTTCCTTCATCCCTTCCGGCAGCGGCACACCACACAAGGTGCGACCTCCGTCGCGATATGTCCTCCAAGCATGGCCCGTGAGATGACCGCGAATCACCATTTCCAGACGGATGGGCTCACATCGCTTGCCTACCGCTACATTGGGGTCAGGACTTCCTTCAAACCAGACCGGAACGATGTCGGACACGGCATTCAACATGTGCGCAGCCAATTGATTCAACACCTGTCCCTTGAAGGGAATGGCCCGGGGTAGAACCACGTCAAACGCTGAAATTCGGTCACTGGCCACCATCAGCAGGCGACCGTCACCCAAGGTGTGCACATCGCGAACCTTTCCGCGGTAGAATGCCGTTTCGCCATCGAAGTTCAATCGCTGGTCGTACAGGGGAGTAGGCAGGAGGGTAGTGCTCATGATTCCGAAGGTGCAATATCGTTTGACTCCCCGGATTCATTCGTGCTATCGGCATCCTCATCTTTTCGCCATTTGACCGGGGGAACTGCGCCGAGCGAAGGCCCCATTCCGCCTTCCCGTCCCCGGGACTCTTCCTTATCAAATGCCAGGATGACACGCTTGACGAGCGCATGTCGAACGACATCGTCCCCTGTCAACTCTACAAATGCCAGGCCTTCCACACCGTGCAGAACCCGGCGTGCGAATCGAAGACCGCTCTCTTGCTTGCGCGGAAGGTCCACCTGAGAAGCGTCCCCGGTCACCATGAAAGTCGCAGAACGCCCCATGCGCGTGAGGAACATTTTCATCTGGGCCACCGTCGCGTTTTGCGCCTCATCCAAAATCACAAAGGCCTTGTCCAACGTTCGCCCCCTCATGAATGCCAAAGGGGCAATTTCAATCACTCCCTTTTCCAAATGATCCGCTACTCGGTCGTAGGGCAACATATCCGTTAGCGCATCATACAGTGGCTGCATGTATGGATCGAGCTTCTCTTTCAGGTCTCCAGGCAAAAACCCAAGGTTTTCTCCGGCTTCCACTGCGGGGCGGGTCATGATGATGCGCCTCACCCGCTTTTCCTTGAGGGCCTGCACCGCCAAAGCCACGGCAGTATAGGTCTTTCCTGATCCCGCTGGCCCTATCGCAAAGACCATGTCGTGGTTCCGAACCGCTTCCACGAGCTTCCTCTGATTCGGTGTGCGCGCCGTCACGCGGAGGCCCCCAGGACCATACACGAGCGTATCGTCTTCCGATGCCGCTTTTTTCAAAGCCAGGCCATCGTCTTGAATCAGCCGCTCCATGTCATCTTCCTCCAACTTTCCATAGCGCTCGAGGTGCCAAACGAGAAGGTCCCATTTGGCAGCAAAAGCATCCAAATCCGCCTTGGCACCCAAGGCTTTGACCTCATTTCCACGCCCCACGAGCTTGAGCTTGGGAAAGAAGGCCTTCAGTTGGGCGAATTTCCGATGGCCGACCCCAAAGAACTCAAGGGGGGGGACATCCGGCAAGACAAATTGACGTTCGGAACTCACGGGCAGAAAGAAATGTGGGGAGGTTGTGGGATATCTCGCGGAACTTTCACAAATCTACTCGCTGCGCATGCTCAATTTTGAAGAAGCATGGAGAGCGCAACTGCTGTACCCCGTATCATCACCCTTACCTCCGATTACGGTTCGGACAGTCTCTATGCCACCGCACTGAGAGGGGCCATCATCTCGCGCGATCCCAGCATCCGCATCGTCGACATTTCACATACGATTCGGCCGTTTGACACCAATCAAGCGGCTTTCGCCCTGCGGGCCTCTGCGCCCCATTTCCCGAAGGGAACCGTGCACCTCATCGCCATGAACACCAACCAGACCGGCGACTACGTCCACCGGGTCATGGAACTCTCCGGCCAATATTACGTGGGCCTGGACGATGGGATTTTTTCCCTCATCGCAGACCGGACCCCGGAAGCCATTTTCGACATCACCGTCACTTCGGAGAGCGACACCCTCACTTTCCCCGAACGCCACATTTTCGTTCAGGTCGCTTGTCACCTGGTGCAAGGAGGTGTGCCCGCCGTCATTGGCCGTGCCGCTTCAGGATGGGTGGAAAGTGAATGGCAACGTCCGTTGATTGGCATGGATTACGTGCAGGGGGTCGTGCTGCACGTGGACACCTATGGCAACCTCATCACGAACATCGACCAACGGACCTTCAAAGAAGTGGGAAAAGAACGCCCTTTCAGAATTCCGCTCCGTTCCAGCCGCATGGATGTCAGCAGGATTCACCGTCATTACGGCGCTGTTTCCGATGGTGAACGCGTGGCATTGTTCAACCACATGGGACTGCTTGAAATCGCAATCAACCACGGAGCCAATGAGGCAGGAGGCGGTGCAAGTCGACTGTTTGGTCTCGGCGTCGGGTCCATCGTCCGCATCGAGTTTGATGCAGCCCCCCCCTTGACACAAACCCCATGATTGTGCGCATCGTTCATATGCATTTCCGAAGAGGGGCCCTGGAAACCTTCCTCAACCTCTTCGAGGAGCACCGCGATGCCATCTCCAATCAAGAAGGCTGCCATGGCCTGCAGTTGATCCAATCGTCCTCAGACGCAGCCACCATCAGTACCATCAGCCACTGGGAGAACGAGGCCAGCCTCAATGCCTACCGAAAAAGCGAACTTTTCGGCAAGGTCTGGCCCGCTACCAAGGCACTCTTCTCAGAAACTCCGACCGTCCAAAGTCACACCCTGCTCTGGGGTTCCTAATTTCGAACCGCCTCCATGATCGCTTTGTACAAGAAGGAACTGCGCGCATTTCTGACCTCGGTCATTGGAACCGCCGTGCTCGGCGTTTTCGTGCTCGTCAGTGGGCTGTTCCATTGGGTCTTTCCCGGACAATGGAACCTGCTGACCAACGGAGTGGCAGAGATGAACTCCTTTTTTCTGTTCACACCCTGGGTTCTGATGTTCCTGATTCCAGCCATCACCATGCGGTCCATCCCGGAGGAACGCGCTGCGGGCACGCTTGAACTGCTGATGACGCATCCGCTTGATGCCCGCCGCATCATCCTGGCCAAATTCCTCGCTGGCATCAGCTTGGTATCACTGGCATTGCTCCCCACCGCCATCAACGCTGTGTTGCTGCACCATCTCGGCAACCCGACAGGGAACCTCGATGCCGGTGCCGCCCTCGCTGGTTATCTGGGACTCATTATGTTGGGAAGCGCTTTTGTCGCCACCGGACTGGCAGCATCCTCCCGCACCGACAGCCAGGTGGTCGCCTTTCTCGGCGCCGTTCTCGCCTGTCTGATCTTCTATTACGGTCCTTCTGCAATGGGCTCTTATGACCTGTTCGGGAAATGGGACCATTGGATCCAATGGTGTTCCATGGAAACGCATTTCCGTTCCATTGGCACAGGTGTGATCGTGATGGCAGACGCGCTGTGGTTTGTCGCTTTCATCGCTCTCGCACTGGCTTTTGCCGAACGCCAAATTCGACCTGACCGATCATGAAGATGGATTTCATCTCCTCCTGGACAGGTCAACCCACTGTCCGGTTCGCGTTGGTCGCATGTTTGCTCCTGGCCATGGTGGGACAACTGGACTGGCGTTTGGATGTCACAGAAGACCAGCGCCACAGTCTGACGCAAGCATCCTTGGAAATGCTTTCGGAACTATCCAAAGGCGACGATGAGGTTTTGGTCCGCTGTTACCTCGAGGGCGATTTCCCAGCACGGTACCGACGTTTATCAGAAGAAATCCGAAGCAAACTGCGGACCTTTTCCAAGCGCAGTGGTGGCAAGATTCGATGGGACTTCATCGATGTGGCGGAAAGTGGAGACGACAAGACCATTGGAGAAACCGAACTCGCTCTGTACGAGCAAGGGTTAAGGTTCACCCGGATCGCCTTTCGGGAAAATGGGGTGACCGCTTTTCAAAATGTTTGGCCCTGTGCCATGGTGACGGTCAATGGTGTGGATCATCCCGTCCAGTTCCTCCGCTCGGAATCCATGGAGCCCGATGAGGTGATGGTACAGAATGCCATCAACCAGATTGAATTCACACTGGGCCAGGCCATCCGTCTTGGAATGCGGAAACGAAAGCCAGTCGTGGCATTTCTGCAAGGCCATGGTTGTTGGGACCCCGCCCAAACAGCAGATTTTGCCAACGACCTGGCGGAAAACGCAGAAGTCGTGGACGTTCGGTTGGACGGCCGGGTAGATGCCCTGTGCGAAAAGCGGGAGGGACAACCCCGGCGACAGCCCAAATTCGACGCCTTGATCGTAGCCGGTCCTGACTCCACGTTCAGTGACCGGGACAAGTTGCTGCTCGACCAGTACCTCATGAATGGAGGCCGCATCCTGTGGCTCGTGGATCCACTTGTGACCCACCGGGACAGTCTGGCACAGCGGCAATTCACGATGGCCACCACCCGGGACATCCAACTTTTCGATCTGTTGTTCCACTACGGAGCGCGCATCAATCGAAACATGGTTCTCGATGCACAATGCGCCCCCATCATGCTGGGAGCGGGCCCCATGGGAGACCACAGAAACATGCAGATGTTCAATTGGTACTTCGCCCCAGTGGTCCTCTCACAGGCAGATGCCCATCCCATTTGTGCCAACTTGGACCCCGTCCACTTTGACTTTGCCGGCACCATTGACATCGTCAATGAGAACGATGAGCGGAATGCCACCGTATTGCTCTCCACTTCTCCGAGGGCCGTGTTGTACAATGCGCCTGCACGGGTCGGCACGGGAGTGGTGGAATTGCCACCTGAACATTTCGATACCGGAAGACAGACAGGCTACCCGTTGGCAGTATTGCTCGAAGGGAAATTCGACAGCTTTTACTCTTTGCGCCTGGGCGCCGAAATGCGGGAAGACCCTGCATTCGCCTTCCAAAGCACTTCAGAAAACGGCAAAATCATCGTCGTCTCCGACGCTGACTTCATTCGAAATGAAGTGCGCGGTTCCGCCGAAGGACAGGTCCCCCTTCCTTTGGGCTTTGACCGATATTCTCAAAGGGTCATCTACGACAACAAAGAGTGGTTGCTCAATGCTGTGAGCTACTTGTTGGATGACGCAGCACAAATCAGCCTTCGCTCCCGCACCATCGCTTACAGACCGCTGGATGAATCGCGAATCGTGGGCAAAGAGAACGTTTGGACCTTGATGGCCATGGCCATCCCCATGGCTTGGATCCTTTTGAGCGGGTGGGGGATGTCATGGGCACATGGCCGCCGTTGGACAAGGTCCACACAGACTGTCGACAAGCCATGAACCGAAAATTCCTGTTCCCACTGCTCCTTGTGGGCCTCTCAGCTGGCGTTGTATGGACGTTCACCCAGATGGACACCGGCAGCCTCGACGAAGACATGGGAACCCAGTTCTCCATCGCCGATACCGCGCGCGTGACGCAAATCCGAATCGCTGACACCGAGGGCAAGGTTGCCTTGCTCACGCGCATGGACGAACACCCCCTGGGACTTTGGCAACTCAACGACAACCTGTTGGCCCGAAAAGACGTCACAGATCTGCTCCTGAAGACCTTCAAGAGAATCTCCGTTCGCCAACCGGTTCGGTCGAGTGCGCGAGAAGGGGTCTTGAAAATGATTGCCACATCCGGAAAGCGGGTGGACATCTATCTCGATGGAAATCCCAACCCCACAAAGACTTGGTTTGTAGGCACCCCTACACAGAGCCACACCGGTACGCATATGCTACTGGAAATACCAGGTTCCGGAAGGGCCGAAGACCCATACGTCACGCACCTCGAAGGGTTCACTGGTTTTCTCTCCACCCGGTTCTTCACCGATGAGAATGAATGGCGCTACACGGGTGTATTTGAATCCGACGCTGCTTCCATCGCCTCCATCACAGCCCGGCCGCTGGATGATGTGGGCGTGGAAGCCTCACTTCAATGGGACCCCAGTGGAGAGCGCATCACCGCTTCTGTAGCGGGCAACTCCATCGACCTGCCTCAAGCTCTGCTCAGAGAGCAATGGCTCAAATTCAGGAAAGTCCACATTGAAACATGGAACAGCCACCTTTCTTCCGCAGGACAGGACAGTTTGCGCAACAGTCCCAAGGCTTGGGAACTGGACGTCGCATACAAGGATGGCAGACAGGTCAGCCTGGATTTACACTGGAAGCCCCCCATCATCGAGGAATACAACGAACAGGGTCAGTTGATGGCCCACGATGGAAGCCGGATGTACGCAGTTTACAATGGAGAATGTGCCCTCGTGCAGACCTTCGTGTTCAACCCCCTTCTTGAGTTCTGGCGCACCCTGCCGGCTTCCCTTCCTTCGACTTCTATCCCATGAATGCATACATCATCGACGGTATTCGCACGCCCATAGGGCGTTTTGGAGGTGCATTGTCCCCCGTCCGGGCGGATGACCTTGCGGCCCATGCCCTGGGCATGCTGATGCAAAGGAATCCCGGTCTCGATCCGGCCGCCATCGATGATGTGTTGATGGGATGTGCCAATCAGGCAGGGGAGGACAATCGGAACGTGGCCCGCATGGCCCTGTTGCTTGCCGGTCTTCCCCACACGGTGCCAGGTGAAACCGTCAATCGCTTGTGTGCTTCTGGAATGGCCGCGGCAGTGCATGCAGCCCGCGCACTCCACATCGGGGATGCCGACGTCATGCTGGCAGGAGGCATCGAACATATGACGAGGGGGCCCTGGGTCCTCAGCAAAGCGAGCACGGCATTTGGCCGTGATTCCCAAATGCATGACACCAGTTTTGGCTGGCGTTTCATCAATCCCAAGCTCGACGCCTTGTACGGCACTGAGGGAATGGGGAGCACGGCCGAGAATCTGGTCGATTTGCATGGAATCAGCCGAGAGGACCAAGATCGATTTGCCGCCTGGTCACAATCCAAGGCCCTTGCCGCTAGAGAAAATGGATTCCTCAGCGAAGAAATCACTCCCGTCACCATTTCCCGTCGCAAACAAGAAGACTTCATTTTCGCAGAAGACGAGTTCATCCGTGAGGGCACCACCCCCGAGACCCTCGGCAAATTGAAGCCCGCGTTTCGAAAAGAGGGCGGAACCGTTACGGCTGGCAACAGCAGCGGGTTGAACGACGGTGCCTGCGCATTGCTCATGGCCAACGAAAAGGCCGCGGAGAAACATGGACTGGATCCACTTTCCCGCATCGTTGCCTCCGCCGTGGTCGGAGTGGAACCCCGCATCATGGGAATCGGCCCTGTGCAAGCCTCAAGAAAAGCGCTTCAAAAAGCGGGGCTTACGCTCTCCGACATGGACCACATTGAACTCAACGAAGCCTTCGCCGCACAGTCCCTTGCCTGCACCCGGGCGCTGGGATTGTCAGATGATGACAGGCGCATCAATCCACAAGGAGGGGCCATCGCCTTGGGACACCCCCTTGGGATGACCGGTGCGCGCCTCTTGTTGACCGCATCAAGGCAGCTGCGCCGCACCGGAGGAAAGTACGCCCTGGTGACGCTTTGCATCGGCGTTGGGCAGGGGTATGCCACCATTCTCGAAAACACCGCAGCGCGATGATTCAATCCTTCAAGGGAATGGTTCCCGTGGTGCACCCATCTGCTTTCATTCATCCACAAGCGGTGATCATCGGGCATGTCACCATTGGAGAAGACTGCTTTGTTGGCGCCGGAGCCGTGCTCAGAGGAGATTGGGGAAGGATAGAATTGGACAAAGGATGCAATGTGCAGGAGAACTGCGTAGTGCACATGTTCCCAGGCGCCACGGTTCGGCTAGAAGAAGGAGCGCATGTTGGACACGGTGCTGTCATTCATGGAGCGCATTTGGGAGCACAGTGCATGATCGGAATGAACTCCGTCATCATGGACAACGTACACATAGGACCGGGATGCATTGTAGGGGCCCTTTCTTTTGTGAAGGCCGGGAGCCAATGGAAGGGACGCCGCATCATTGCGGGCAATCCTGCACGTGAAATCGGCGAAGTCTCCGACGAGATGTACCAGCACAAGGTAGAGGGCACGGCCTTGTACCAAGCGCTTCCAAAAGACTGCAGCGATTCCCTTCGGGAAGCGATTCCCCTGTCAAAAATACCGGCATCCCGTTTCGAAGATTTCCCGGAATTCGAGACATGGCAAAGCCGCAAAGGCCAAAACTGACTGCCTTTTCATCATGGCAAAGGGTGCCTTTCATTTCAAACGATTTTCGGTCGAGCAGGATGGTGCTGCCATGAAAGTGGGGACCGATGGCATTGTACTCGGCTGCTGGACTTCCGTAACAGGAGCCAGCACCATCATGGATGCGGGAGCCGGCAACGGATACGTCGGGCTCATGCTCTTGCAACGGGCAGATTTGGACACACGCCTCATTGGCATCGAATTGGAAGAGAACGCAGCACGTCAATGCACTGAGAATTACGCCACTCAACCGTTTCCCAGCCATGCAACCGCATGGCAAGGAAGTATTCAAAAGGCCGCGGCTTTGCCCCAA